>NZ_JAHMSC010000020.1:0-99926 GCF_018986375.1 Pseudomonas sp. CVAP#3 | reverse complement strand
TTAAATTCCGAAACCCCAATTGCGAAAGCAGTTGGGGTTTTGTTTTGCCTGCGAGAAAGTTGATTCCGGAATCTTGCGATTTCTATGCAACGGCTCGGGGCATGGCTATCATGCGGGCCTCATTGTGAGGCGATACTTGCATGCTGACGTTGTTAAAGCTCCTGAAGGACGGTCGTTTCCACTCCGGCCAAGCGCTGGGCGCTGCTCTAGGTATTAGTCGCAGCGCTGTGTGGAAGCAACTCCAGCACCTTGAGGCTGAGTTGGGTCTTTCTATTCACAAGGTGCGTGGCCGTGGTTATCAATTGAGTACGCCGTTGACTCTGCTCAACTCCGCGGAGATCGCTGAGCATTCGCCTGCTTGCGATTGGCCCGTACTGGTCTTTGATTCGATTGATTCCACTAACGCTGAAGCTTTGCGCTCTATAGAGCGCGGTATGGCTGCGCCATTTCTTGTGCTTGCAGAGCGACAAGCTGCTGGTCGCGGCCGACGCGGCCGCAAGTGGGTGAGCCCGTTTGCCGAAAATGTCTACTATAGCCTCGTGCTGCGAATCGATGGTGGCATGCGCCAGCTCGAGGGGCTTAGCCTGGTCGTCGGCCTTGCCGTTATGCAAACACTGCGCGATCTGGGCATTGCCGGAGCTGGTTTGAAGTGGCCTAACGATGTCCTGGTGGGTGAGAAGAAAATCGCTGGCATATTGTTGGAGTTGGTTGGGGATCCTGCGGATGTGTGTCATGTCGTTCTGGGTGTGGGAATCAATGTAAATATGCAGATCGCTGATGAGGTCGATCAGCAGTGGACCTCTATGCGTCTCGAAGCAGGTAGGGCGTTCGATCGTAATCTTCTAGTGGCGCGTTTGGGGATTGTTCTCCAGGGGTACCTGAGTCGTCATCAGTTGGCGGGTTTTTCAGCGCTTCGGGCGGAGTGGGAGCAAGGCCACCTATGGCAGGGGCGTGCGGTTTCGCTGATTGCTGGAGTGAATCGGATTGATGGTGAGGTGACAGGGATTGATGGCCAGGGTGCATTGCGTTTGAGCGTGGACGGCGTAGAAAAAGTGTTTAGTGGTGGTGAGCTAAGTCTGAGGTTGCGTAATGATTCTTGAGCTCGACTGCGGGAATAGCTTTATCAAATGGCGTGTGTTGCACGCAGATGCGGCGCGGTTGGTTGCTGAGGGGGTTGTCGACTCGGACCTGGCTTTGTTGGAAAGTTTGCGCGGCTGTGATGGTTTGAATCTCAAGCATTGTCGGCTGGTAAGCGTAAGAACCAATGAAGAGACCGCTGCGCTAGTTTCCTTGCTGGTCGAGGCATTCGGTGTAACGGTGTCCTGTGCGGCGCCGGCTCGTGAAATGTCTGGAGTCCGCAACGGTTACGAGGATTATAAGCGGCTGGGGCTTGATCGCTGGCTTGCGATGCTTGGCGCATTTCATCTTGCCTCGGGGGCTTGTCTGGTTCTCGATTTTGGTACTGCGCTTACCGCAGATTTTATTGCGGCGGATGGCGAGCACCTGGGAGGGTTCATTTGTCCCGGAATGCCCTTGATGCGTAACCAGTTGCGCACCCATACCCGACGGATTCGCTATGACGATATCGCGGCATCCAGGGCGCTCGAGAGCTTTGAGCCAGGGCGAAATACGGTGGAGGCCGTCGAGCGTGGCTGTTCATTGATGTTGAGAGGGTTTGTCCTGACGCAGCTGGAGTTGGCGCGCAGCTATTGGGGGCAGGAGTTTTCGGTGTTCCTCACTGGTGGCGATGCGGACCTGGTTTCTGGAGTCGTGCCAGAAGCGCGGGTAGTACCAGATCTCGTATTTGTAGGTTTGGCCATGGCGTGCCCATTGTCCTGAGGTTTTTATGCGCTGGTTGTTTCTGTTGTTGCTGGTCCTGAATGTCTTTTATTACGTTTGGCATCAGCAGGAGGCGCCCTTGCGTGCGAAGGACGTCACTCCGTTGAGTTTGTATAAAGGTTCGCAGCAGGACATTCGCCTGTTGAGTGAAACGCCTGATGCGGTAGCTGCGCGTGACAAGGGTAAATTTGCGCAGGCGGATAACAGTTGTCTTTATCTGGGCGGTTTTGCTCGTCAGGAAACGGCGAAGGCGCTCGAGCAGCGATTGGCTGCACTCGATATCAAGGTTCAGCAGCTATCGGTTTCTCTTCCTGATTCTGTTGGATATTGGATGCGTGTGACCCCGGAAAGCCGCCGATTGGCTGACGATTCGGTATTGCAGAACCTTGCTAAAGAATTCAATGAGTTAAAACATAAAATAATGCCGTGCGAGGGGGTTGCAACTGCTGAATAGGTTGCATAGAATGGCGCCCGCTTCGCAGTGAAGACCTTTAGCGGTCAACAGTGCGAAGCGAGGTCAACGCAGCTAACCTCAGGTTTTTAATGAGAAAATGCTTGACAGAAGGTCGGCATGATGTAGAATGCCGGCTCGCTTAGGAGGGGTTCCCGAGCGGCCAAAGGGATCAGACTGTAAATCTGACGTCTACGACTTCGAAGGTTCGAATCCTTCCCCCTCCACCATTTTTAGCGTGAGCTGCAAGCTTATGCGGGTATAGTTTAGTGGTAGAACCTCAGCCTTCCAAGCTGATGATGCGGGTTCGATTCCCGCTACCCGCTCCAAGTTTGCAGGTTGTGCAAAGTGTTTCGCTCTTGTAGCTCAGTTGGTAGAGCACACCCTTGGTAAGGGTGAGGTCAGCGGTTCAAATCCGCTCAAGAGCTCCATATAACAAGGCAGATATGAAAATATCTGCCTTTGTTTTAATGGCTAGTGTGACTTGCTTAATTCTTCTCCTAGGGGTGATTTCGATGGCTAAGGAAAAGTTCGAACGTAATAAGCCGCACGTCAACGTAGGTACCATTGGTCACGTCGACCACGGTAAAACTACTCTGACTGCCGCTCTGACTCGCGTCTGTTCCGAAGTTTTCGGTTCGGCTAAGGTTGACTTCGACAAGATCGATAGCGCCCCAGAAGAAAAAGCTCGTGGCATCACCATTAACACTGCTCACGTTGAGTATGACTCGGCCGTGCGTCACTACGCACACGTTGACTGCCCGGGTCACGCTGACTACGTGAAGAACATGATCACCGGTGCTGCTCAAATGGATGGCGCTATCCTGGTTTGCTCGGCCGCTGATGGTCCGATGCCGCAAACTCGTGAGCACATCCTGTTGTCCCGTCAGGTTGGTGTTCCGTATATCGTGGTTTTCCTGAACAAGGCTGACCTGGTAGACGACGCTGAGCTGCTGGAGCTGGTTGAGATGGAAGTGCGCGATCTGCTGAGCACTTACGACTTCCCGGGCGACGACACTCCAATCATCATCGGCTCCGCGCGTATGGCGCTGGAAGGTAATGATGAAAACGAGATGGGCACCACTGCTGTCAAGAAGCTGGTTGAGACTCTGGATAGCTACATCCCAGAGCCTGAGCGTGCTATCGACAAGCCGTTCCTGATGCCGATCGAAGATGTATTCTCGATCTCGGGTCGCGGTACTGTTGTGACCGGGCGTATCGAGCGCGGTATCGTTCGCGTTCAGGATGCGCTGGAAATTGTCGGTCTGCGTGATACCACCACTACCACCTGTACTGGTGTTGAAATGTTCCGCAAGCTGCTCGATGAAGGTCGTGCAGGTGAGAACTGCGGTGTTCTGTTGCGCGGTACCAAGCGTGATGACGTTGAGCGTGGTCAGGTGCTGGTCAAGCCGGGTTCGGTCAAGCCGCACACCAAGTTCACTGCAGAAGTTTACGTTCTGAGCAAGGAAGAAGGCGGGCGTCATACTCCGTTCTTCAAAGGCTACCGCCCGCAGTTCTACTTCCGTACGACTGACGTGACCGGTAACTGCGAGCTGCCAGAAGGTGTTGAGATGGTGATGCCAGGCGATAACATTCAAATGACTGTTACCCTGATCAAAACCATCGCGATGGAAGATGGTCTGCGTTTCGCTATCCGTGAAGGCGGTCGTACCGTCGGTGCTGGTGTCGTAGCCAAAGTCATCGAGTAAGTTGTTGTAATGTCTTTTTTAGGCCGGCATAATGGTCGGCCTAATTTTGTTTTAGGTCAGTAGCTCAATTGGCAGAGCGACGGTCTCCAAAACCGTAGGTTGGGGGTTCGATTCCCTCCTGACCTGCCAGATTCACTCAGTGTGTCTGGCTTTCTTTTCACAGGATCTTCATAGATGACTCCTAAAGCTGAAGCTCAAGGCTCTCGCTTCGATCTGCTCAAGTGGCTTGTAGTAGTCGCTTTGGTGGTTGTTGGCGTTGTCGGCAATCAGTATTACCATGCTGCGCCGATCCTGTACCGTGTACTTGCTTTGCTTGTTATTGCTGCTGTAGCTGCCTTTGTAGGCCTGCAGACCGTCAAGGGCAAGTCTTTCTTTGTACTGGTTAAGGAAGCTCGCACCGAGATTCGTAAAGTCGTGTGGCCAACTCGCCAAGAAACCACGCAGACCACCCTTATTGTGGTGGCTGTTGTCCTGGTTATGGCGTTGCTGTTGTGGGGGCTTGATTCCCTGCTCGGCTGGCTTGTTTCCTTGATTGTTGGCTAAGGGTGTCCCGTGGCTAAGCGTTGGTACGTTGTGCATGCTTACTCGGGTTACGAGAAGCATGTCATGCGCTCGTTGATCGAGCGCGTAAAGCTGGCTGGCATGGAAGATGGCTTCGGCGAAATTCTGGTTCCCACTGAAGAAGTGGTTGAAATGCGTAATGGCCAGAAACGCAAAAGCGAGCGTAAATTCTTCCCAGGTTACGTGCTGGTTCAGATGGATATGAATGAGGGTACTTGGCACTTGGTCAAGGATACTCCTCGGGTGATGGGCTTCATCGGCGGTACCGCCGATAAACCTGCACCTATCACTGACAAAGAAGCAGAAGCAATTCTGCGTCGTGTTGCTGATGGTAGCGACAAGCCGAAGCCCAAGACTCTGTTCGAGCCGGGTGAAGTGGTTCGTGTTACCGACGGTCCGTTCGCTGATTTTAATGGCACGGTCGAAGAAGTTAACTACGAAAAGAGCCGGATCCAAGTCGCAGTGCTCATTTTCGGTCGCTCTACTCCGGTAGAGCTAGAGTTCAGCCAGGTCGAAAAGGTCTAGCCGAACAAGCATCCCAACCCCGCAGCCCTAGGCTGTGGGGTTTTGTCGTCACTGGGATAAACGCGCAAGTAACCGGGGAGCCTTTCGAGGCGTTCGAACCCGTAATTGGAGTGCCTCATGGCCAAGAAGATTACCGCTTACATCAAGCTGCAAGTGAAGGCCGCTCAGGCTAACCCAAGCCCACCTGTTGGTCCTGCTCTGGGTCAGCACGGCGTGAACATCATGGAATTCTGCAAGGCTTTCAACGCCCGTACTCAGGGTATTGAGCCAGGTCTGCCGACTCCAGTGATCATCACTGTCTACAGCGATCGTAGCTTCACTTTCGAAACGAAAAGCACCCCGGCTTCGGTTCTGCTGAAGAAGGCTGCTGGTTTGACTAGCGGTTCCGCTCGTCCAAACACCGTTAAGGTTGGCACCGTAACTCGTGCTCAGCTGGAAGAAATCGCGAAAACCAAAAACGCGGATCTGACTGCAGCTGATATGGAAGCAGCCGTGCGTACTATCGCCGGTTCTGCTCGTAGCATGGGCCTTAACGTGGAGGGTGTGTAATGGCTAAGCTGACCAAGCGCCAAAAGGCTATCGCCGGCAAAATCGAAGCGGGCAAGGCCTACAACTTTGTAGACGCCGCTGCTCTGCTGGCTGAGCTGTCGACTGTCAAGTTCAGTGAGTCGTTCGACGTTGCTGTGAACCTGGGTGTTGACCCGCGTAAATCTGACCAGGTTGTTCGTAGCGCTACTGTGCTGCCACACGGCACTGGCAAGACCGTTCGCGTTGCTGTGTTCACCCAGGGCCCAGCAGCTGAAGCTGCTCTGGCCGCCGGCGCTGATCGCGTAGGTATGGACGACCTGGCTGCCGAAATGAAAGGCGGCGACCTGAACTATGACGTAGTTATTGCGTCCCCGGATGCAATGCGCGTTGTAGGTCAGTTGGGTCAGATCCTCGGTCCACGTGGCCTGATGCCTAACCCTAAAGTCGGCACCGTAACTCCAGACGTAGCTACCGCGGTTAAAAACGCAAAAGCTGGTCAGGTTCGTTATCGCACCGACAAAAACGGCATCATCCACACCTCCGTTGGCAAAGTCGGCTTTGATGCCGTCAAGCTGAAGGAAAACGTTGAAGCCCTGATCGCTGATCTGAAGCGAATCAAGCCAGCTTCCTCGAAAGGTATTTACGTCAAGCGCGTTACCCTGAGCACCACTATGGGCCCAGGTCTGGTCATCGACCAGGGTTCGCTCGACGCGTAAGACACAGATTGGCGCGAGTAATTGCGCCAGTTGAAAAATTGGGGTCCCTGCCTGGCGGGGGCTATCCAAGACCGTAGGCGACGCAAGTCTTAAACCTCAAGCCTACGCAGATGGTGCTCCCGGTTCCTTACCGAATCAGACACCAAAACGACATCCGGCCTCGGCTGGATGAAACGGTAACAAGCAGGAGTTAAACCCGTGGCAATTAAACTCGAAGACAAGAAGGCCATCGTCGCTGAAGTCAACGAGGCTGCCAAAGCTGCTCTGTCCGCTGTCGTGGCTGATGCCCGTGGCGTAACAGTAGGCGCTATGACCGGACTCCGTAAAGAGGCTCGTGAAGCCGGCGTTTACGTACGTGTTGTACGTAACACCCTGCTCAAGCGCGCTGTTGCTGACACTGAATACAGTGTTCTCAACGACGTGTTCACTGGCCCGACCTTGATTGCATTCTCCAAAGAACATCCGGGCGCTGCTGCTCGTATCTTCAAGGAATTCGCAAAAGGTCAGGACAAGTTCGAGATCAAGGCAGCTGCGTTCGAGGGCAAGTTCCTCGCAGCTAACCAAATCGACGTACTGGCAACTCTGCCGACCCGTGACGAAGCAATTTCTCAGCTGATGAGCGTGATTCAAGGCGCTACCAGCAAATTGGCTCGTACTCTGGCGGCAATTCGCGACCAGAAAGAAGCTGCTGCAGCCTAAGGCTCGCCATCTTCTCGCGTTTTTTGTTTATTTCGATGGTCGCGTAGGCCGTCCCCCAATTCAGGAATTAGAGTCATGTCTATCTCTCAAAACGATATCCTTGAAGCCGTTGGCAACATGTCCGTAATGGAAGTTGTTGAACTGATCAAAGCTTTCGAAGAAAAATTCGGCGTTACCGCTGCTGCTGCATCGGCTGGCCCAGCTGTTGCTGCTGCCGTTGCTGAAGAGCAAACCGAATTCAACGTCATGCTGACCGAAGCTGGCGAGAAGAAAGTTAACGTGATCAAGGCTGTACGTGAACTGACCGGTCTGGGCCTGAAAGAAGCCAAGGCTGTAGTTGACGGCGCTCCTGCCATGGTTCTGGAAGCTGTTGCCAAAGACGCAGCTGACAAAGCCAAAGCAGTTCTGGAAGAAGCAGGCGCTAAAGTCGAGCTGAAGTAAGCTTCGACTTTGCGTCTCCAGCCCGAGCGTTAAGCGAAAGGCTGATGGCTGGTGGCTCTTGCCACCGGCCTTTTTCCGTTATTGGCAGCCGACTGGGTCGGTGCTGATAACGAGCTGTAACCACCCGATGCGGTGGCGCAAACCATGGGGTTTGCACGATTTTCTGGCTGCTCCCGTCGGGAGGGGCCAAACAAGCAGGTGACCAAGCTGGGGAACGCTGATGGCTTACTCATATACTGAGAAAAAACGTATCCGCAAGGACTTTAGCAAGTTGCCGGACGTCATGGATGTGCCGTACCTCCTGGCCATCCAGCTGGATTCGTATCGTGAATTCTTGCAAGCGGGAGCGACTAAAGATCAGTTCCGCGACGTGGGCCTGCATGCGGCCTTCAAATCCGTTTTCCCGATCATCAGCTACTCCGGCAATGCTGCGCTGGAGTACGTCGGTTATCGCCTGGGCGAACCGGCATTTGATGTCAAAGAATGCGTATTGCGCGGTGTGACTTACGCCGTACCTTTGCGGGTAAAAGTGCGCCTGATCATTTTCGACAAAGAATCGTCGAACAAAGCGATTAAGGACATCAAAGAGCAAGAAGTCTACATGGGTGAAATCCCCCTGATGACTGAGAACGGTACCTTCGTAATCAACGGTACCGAGCGTGTAATCGTTTCCCAGCTGCACCGTTCCCCGGGCGTGTTCTTCGACCACGACCGTGGCAAGACGCACAGCTCCGGCAAACTGCTGTACTCCGCGCGGATCATTCCTTACCGCGGTTCGTGGCTGGACTTCGAGTTCGACCCGAAAGACTGCGTATTCGTGCGTATTGACCGTCGTCGCAAGCTGCCTGCATCGGTACTGCTGCGCGCGCTCGGCTATACCACTGAAGAAGTGCTGGACGCGTTCTACACCACTAACGTCTTCCACGTGCAAGGTGAAAACCTCAGCCTGGAACTGGTGCCTCAGCGCCTGCGTGGTGAAATTGCTGTCCTGGATATCCTGGATGACAAAGGCAAGGTTATTGTCGAGCAAGGTCGCCGTATCACCGCTCGCCACATCAACCAGCTGGAAAAGGCCGGGATCAAAGAGCTGCAAGTGCCTCTGGACTACGTCCTGGGTCGCACTACCGCCAAGGTCATCGTGCATCCGGCAACCGGCGAAATCCTGGCAGAGTGCAACACCGAGCTGAACACCGAGATCCTGGCGAAAATCGCCAAGGCTCAGGTCGTTCGCATCGAGACTCTGTACACCAACGATATCGACTGCGGTCCGTTCGTCTCCGACACACTGAAGATCGATTCCACCAGCAACCAATTGGAAGCGCTGGTCGAGATCTATCGCATGATGCGTCCTGGCGAGCCGCCAACCAAAGACGCTGCCGAGACTCTGTTCAACAACCTGTTCTTCAGCCCTGAGCGCTATGACCTGTCTGCGGTCGGCCGGATGAAGTTCAACCGTCGTATCGGTCGTACCGAGATCGAAGGTTCGGGCGTGTTGTGCAAAGAAGACATCGTCGCGGTACTGAAGACTCTGGTCGACATCCGTAACGGTAAGGGCATCGTCGATGACATCGACCACCTGGGTAACCGTCGTGTTCGCTGCGTAGGCGAAATGGCCGAGAACCAGTTCCGCGTTGGCCTGGTACGTGTTGAGCGTGCGGTCAAAGAGCGTCTGTCGATGGCTGAAAGCGAAGGCCTGATGCCGCAAGACCTGATCAACGCCAAGCCAGTGGCTGCTGCGGTGAAAGAGTTCTTCGGTTCGAGCCAGCTGTCCCAGTTCATGGACCAGAACAACCCGCTGTCCGAGATCACCCACAAGCGTCGTGTCTCTGCACTCGGCCCTGGCGGTCTGACGCGTGAGCGTGCCGGCTTTGAAGTTCGTGACGTACACCCGACTCACTACGGTCGTGTATGCCCGATTGAAACACCGGAAGGTCCGAACATCGGTCTGATCAACTCCCTGGCCGCCTATGCGCGCACCAACCAGTACGGCTTCCTCGAGAGCCCGTACCGTGTGGTGAAAGACGCTCTGGTCACCGACGAGATCGTGTTCCTGTCCGCCATCGAAGAAGCTGATCACGTGATCGCTCAGGCTTCGGCCACGATGAACGACAAGAAAGTCCTGATCGACGAGCTGGTAGCTGTTCGTCACTTGAACGAGTTCACCGTCAAGGCGCCGGAAGACGTCACCTTGATGGACGTATCGCCGAAGCAGGTAGTTTCGGTTGCAGCGTCGCTGATCCCGTTCCTCGAGCACGACGACGCCAACCGTGCGTTGATGGGTTCGAACATGCAGCGTCAAGCTGTACCAACCCTGCGCGCTGACAAGCCGCTGGTAGGTACCGGCATGGAGCGTAACGTGGCTCGCGACTCCGGCGTTTGCGTCGTGGCTCGTCGTGGCGGCGTGATCGATTCCGTTGATGCCAGCCGTATCGTGGTTCGTGTTGCTGATGATGAAGTTGAAACCGGCGAAGCTGGTGTCGACATCTACAACCTGACCAAGTACACCCGCTCCAACCAGAACACCTGCATCAACCAGCGTCCGCTGGTGAGCAAGGGTGATCGGGTTCAGCGTAGCGACATCATGGCTGACGGTCCGTCCACCGACATGGGTGAACTGGCTCTGGGTCAGAACATGCGCATCGCGTTCATGGCATGGAACGGCTTCAACTTCGAAGACTCCATCTGCCTGTCCGAGCGTGTGGTTCAGGAAGACCGCTTCACCACGATCCACATCCAGGAACTGACCTGTGTGGCGCGTGACACCAAGCTTGGGCCAGAGGAAATCACTGCAGACATCCCGAACGTGGGTGAAGCTGCACTGAACAAGCTGGACGAAGCCGGTATCGTTTACGTAGGTGCTGAAGTTGGCGCAGGCGACATTCTGGTTGGTAAGGTCACTCCGAAAGGCGAGACCCAACTGACTCCGGAAGAGAAGTTGTTGCGTGCGATCTTCGGTGAAAAAGCCAGCGACGTTAAAGACACTTCCCTGCGCGTACCTACCGGTACCAAGGGTACTGTCATCGACGTACAGGTCTTCACTCGTGACGGCGTTGAGCGTGATGCTCGTGCTCTGTCGATCGAGAAGACTCAACTCGACGAGATCCGCAAGGACCTGAACGAAGAGTTCCGTATTGTTGAAGGCGCTACTTTCGAACGTCTGCGTTCCGCACTGGTCGGCCACAAAGCCGAAGGCGGCGCCGGTCTGAAGAAAGGTCAGGAAATCACCGACGAAGTTCTCGACGGTCTTGAGCACGGCCAGTGGTTCAAACTGCGCATGGCTGAAGATGCTCTGAACGAGCAGCTCGAGAAGGCTCAGGCCTACATCGTTGATCGCCGCCGTCTGCTGGACGACAAGTTCGAAGACAAGAAGCGCAAACTGCAGCAGGGCGATGACCTGGCTCCAGGCGTGCTGAAAATCGTCAAGGTTTACCTGGCAATCCGTCGCCGCATCCAGCCGGGCGACAAGATGGCCGGTCGTCACGGTAACAAGGGTGTGGTCTCCGTGATCATGCCGGTTGAAGACATGCCGCACGATGCCAATGGCACCCCGGTCGACGTTGTCCTCAACCCGTTGGGCGTACCTTCGCGTATGAACGTTGGTCAGATCCTTGAAACCCACCTGGGCCTCGCGGCCAAAGGTCTGGGCGAGAAGATCAACCGTATGATCGAAGAGCAGCGCAAGGTTGCTGACCTTCGCAAGTTCCTGCACGAGATCTACAACGAGATCGGCGGCCGCAACGAAGAGCTGGATACCTTCTCCGACCAGGAAATCCTGGATCTGGCGAAGAACCTGCGCGGCGGCGTACCGATGGCCACTCCGGTGTTCGACGGTGCCAAGGAAAGCGAAATCAAGGCCATGCTGAAACTGGCAGACCTGCCGGAAAGCGGCCAGATGCAGCTGACTGACGGCCGTACCGGCAACAAGTTCGAGCGCCCGGTTACCGTTGGCTACATGTACATGCTGAAGCTGAACCACTTGGTAGACGACAAGATGCACGCTCGTTCTACCGGTTCGTACAGCCTGGTTACCCAGCAGCCGCTGGGTGGTAAGGCGCAGTTCGGTGGTCAGCGTTTCGGGGAGATGGAGGTCTGGGCACTGGAAGCATACGGTGCTGCTTACACTCTGCAAGAAATGCTCACAGTGAAGTCGGACGATGTGAACGGCCGGACCAAGATGTACAAAAACATCGTGGACGGCGATCACCGTATGGAGCCGGGCATGCCCGAGTCCTTCAACGTGTTGATCAAGGAAATTCGTTCCCTCGGCATCGATATCGATCTGGAAACCGAATAACACGTGACGCGAATGAGAGCGGGGCAGGATTGCCCGCTCTCTGCTCCGCCAGGAGGAAAGGCCTTGAAAGACCTACTGAATTTGCTGAAAAACCAGGGTCAAGTCGAAGAGTTCGACGCCATCCGTATCGGATTGGCCTCGCCTGAGATGATCCGTTCGTGGTCGTTCGGTGAAGTTAAAAAGCCGGAAACCATCAACTACCGTACGTTCAAACCTGAGCGTGACGGCCTGTTCTGCGCCAAGATCTTTGGCCCGGTAAAGGATTACGAGTGCCTGTGCGGTAAGTACAAGCGCTTGAAGCACCGTGGTGTGATCTGCGAGAAGTGCGGCGTTGAAGTCGCGCTGGCAAAAGTTCGTCGTGAGCGCATGGCGCACATCGAACTGGCCTCGCCAGTTGCCCACATCTGGTTCCTGAAATCGCTGCCGTCGCGTATCGGCTTGCTGATGGACATGACCCTGCGTGATATCGAGCGCGTTCTCTACTTCGAGAGCTATGTCGTTATCGATCCAGGCATGACCACCCTTGAAAAAGGTCAGCTGCTCAACGACGAGCAGTACTTCGAAGCGCTGGAAGAGTTCGGCGACGATTTCGATGCCCGCATGGGTGCCGAAGCTGTCCGTGAACTGCTGCACGCTATCGATCTGGAGCACGAGATTGGCCGTCTGCGTGAAGAAATTCCGCAAACCAACTCCGAAACCAAAATCAAGAAGCTGTCCAAGCGTCTGAAGTTGATGGAAGCCTTCCAGGGTTCCGGCAACTTGCCAGAGTGGATGGTGCTGACCGTTCTGCCGGTTCTGCCGCCAGATCTGCGTCCACTGGTCCCATTGGATGGCGGTCGTTTCGCGACTTCCGACCTCAACGACCTGTATCGTCGAGTGATCAACCGTAACAACCGCTTGAAGCGCCTGCTTGATCTGTCCGCTCCGGACATCATCGTGCGCAACGAAAAGCGTATGTTGCAGGAAGCCGTCGACGCCTTGCTCGATAACGGTCGTCGTGGCCGCGCTATCACCGGTTCCAACAAGCGTCCTCTGAAATCCCTGGCTGACATGATCAAGGGTAAACAAGGTCGTTTCCGTCAGAACTTGCTCGGTAAGCGTGTTGACTACTCCGGTCGTTCGGTAATTACCGTAGGTCCGACCCTGCGTCTGCACCAGTGCGGTCTGCCGAAGAAAATGGCTCTCGAGCTGTTCAAGCCGTTCATTTTCGGCAAGCTGGAAATGCGTGGTCTCGCTACCACCATCAAAGCTGCCAAGAAGATGGTTGAGCGCGAGCTGCCGGAAGTTTGGGACGTTCTCGCTGAAGTTATCCGCGAACACCCAGTGCTTCTCAACCGTGCACCGACCCTTCACCGTCTGGGTATCCAGGCATTTGAACCGGTTCTGATCGAAGGTAAGGCTATCCAGCTGCACCCGCTGGTCTGCGCCGCGTACAACGCCGACTTCGACGGCGACCAAATGGCCGTGCACGTACCGCTGACACTGGAAGCCCAGTTGGAAGCGCGCGCGTTGATGATGTCGACCAACAACATTCTGTCGCCAGCCAACGGTGAGCCAATCATCGTTCCGTCGCAGGACGTTGTATTGGGTCTGTACTACATGACTCGTGAAGCGATCAACGCCAAAGGCGAAGGTCGTGTATTCGCGGATCTGCAAGAAGTTGACCGTGTGTTCCGTGCCGGCGAAGCCGCACTGCACGCCAAGGTTAAAGTGCGGATCAACGAAACCGTCAACGATCGTGATGGCGGCAGCGTGACCAACACCCGTATCGTCGACACCACTGTCGGCCGTGCGCTGTTGTTCCAGGTTGTGCCAAAAGGTCTGTCGTACGACGTCGTCAACCTGCCGATGAAGAAAAAGGCGATCTCCAAGCTGATCAACCAGTGCTATCGCGTGGTTGGTTTGAAAGAGACCGTGATCTTCGCTGACCAGTTGATGTACACCGGTTTTGCCTATTCGACCATTTCCGGCGTTTCCATCGGTGTTAACGACTTCGTTATCCCGGATGAAAAAGCCCGCATCATCGGTGCAGCCACCGACGAAGTGAAAGAGATCGAAAGTCAGTACGCCTCCGGCCTGGTAACCCAGGGCGAGAAGTACAACAAGGTGATCGACCTTTGGTCCAAGGCGAACGACGAAGTTTCCAAGGCGATGATGGCCAACCTCTCGAAAGAGAAAGTCATCGACCGTCATGGCGTCGAAGTCGAGCAAGAGTCCTTCAACTCGATGTACATGATGGCCGACTCGGGTGCACGGGGTTCTGCTGCGCAGATCCGTCAGCTCGCCGGTATGCGTGGCCTGATGGCCAAGCCGGACGGTTCCATCATCGAAACGCCGATTACTGCGAACTTCCGTGAAGGTTTGAGCGTACTTCAGTACTTCATCTCCACTCACGGTGCTCGTAAAGGTTTGGCGGATACCGCGTTGAAAACTGCGAACTCCGGTTACCTGACTCGTCGTCTGGTAGACGTGGCGCAGGATCTGGTTGTAACCGAGATCGATTGCGGCACCGAACACGGTCTGCTGATGACTCCGCACATTGAAGGCGGTGACGTTGTAGAGCCGTTGGGTGAGCGCGTATTGGGTCGTGTTATCGCCCGTGACGTATTCAAGCCAGGTACCGAGGAAATCATCGTTCCTGCCGGCACTCTGGTAGACGAGAAGTGGGTTGAATTCATCGAGCTGAACAGCATCGACGAAGTGATCGTGCGTTCGCCGATCAGCTGCGAAACCCGTTATGGCATTTGCGCCAAGTGCTACGGCCGTGATCTGGCTCGTGGTCACCAGGTGAACATCGGTGAAGCTGTCGGCGTAATCGCTGCCCAGTCGATCGGTGAGCCGGGTACCCAGCTGACAATGCGTACGTTCCACATCGGTGGTGCGGCAAGCCGGACCTCTGCAGCCGATAGCGTTCAGGTGAAGAATGGCGGTACCGTCCGTCTGCACAACCTGAAGCACGTTGAGCGAGTGGATGGTTGCCTGGTTGCTGTGTCCCGTTCCGGTGAGCTGGCAATCGCTGATGACTACGGTCGTGAGCGCGAGCGTTACAAGCTGCCGTACGGTGCCGTGATTTCGGTTAAAGAAGGTGACAAGGTCGACGCTGGCGCAATCGTGGCCAAGTGGGATCCGCACACTCACCCAATCGTTACCGAAATGAAAGGTACCGTGACCTACGTGGGCATGGAAGAGGGCATCACGATCAAGCGTCAGACCGACGAATTGACCGGTATGACCAACATTGAAGTACTCGACGCCAAAGACCGTCCAGCTGCCGGCAAAGACATCCGTCCTGCCGTGAAGATGGTTGATGACAACGGCAAGGATCTCTTGCTGCCGGGTACTGACGTAATCGCTCAGTACTTCCTGCCTGCCAACGCCCTGGTGGGTGTGGCGGACGGTGCGAAAATCGCGATCGGTGATGTTATCGCTCGTATTCCGCAAGAGACTTCGAAGACCCGTGACATCACCGGTGGTCTGCCGCGTGTTGCCGACTTGTTCGAAGCTCGTCGTCCGAAAGAAGCCTCGATTCTGGCTGAAGTCAGCGGCACCATCGCGTTCGGTAAAGAGACCAAAGGCAAGCGCCGTCTGGTCATTACCCCGAACGACGGTAGCGATCCGTATGAAGAGCTGATTCCGAAGTGGCGTCACCTGAACGTCTTCGAAGGCGAACAGGTAAACCGCGGCGAAGTTATCTCCGACGGCCCGAGCGATCCACACGACATCCTGCGTCTGCTGGGTGTGAGTGCGCTGGCCAAGTACATTGTTAACGAGATCCAGGACGTTTACCGTCTGCAAGGCGTGAAGATCAACGATAAGCACATCGAGACCATCCTGCGTCAGATGCTGCGTAAAGTTGAAATCGCTGAATCCGGCGATTCCACTTTCATCAAGGGCGACCAGATGGAATTGACTCACGTACTGGTAGAGAACGAGCGTTTGGCTGCAGACGACAAGTTCGTCTCCAAGTTCACTCGCGTTCTGCTGGGTATCACCAAGGCGTCGTTGTCCACCGAATCGTTCATCTCGGCGGCCTCTTTCCAAGAGACCACTCGCGTACTGACCGAAGCGGCGGTAACCGGCAAGCGCGATTACCTGCGCGGCCTGAAAGAAAACGTGGTCGTGGGTCGTTTGATCCCGGCAGGTACCGGTCTGGCTTATCACAGCGAGCGCAAGCGCCGCCGTGATGCTGACAAACCGTTGCGCGTAAGCGCCAGTGAAGTGGAAGCTGCACTGACCGAAGCGCTGAACTCAAGCGGTAACTGAGTTCTGCGATAAATAAGTGTGGGGCCCTGGCGCCCCCGTTCATCGAATCGAGACAATTTGTCGAGGTTGGATGAGCGGGGAGGTCGGGGCCTTGCCTTGACTGGGGACAAGATCCTCTTTAGACTCTTGTACCCCTAAATTTGGCGGGAATTCGTTCCTGCCATTTTGCTTTTCTTGCAAGACAATAGCGTCGCAAGACAACAGTGGAGCTAGTAGATGGCAACTATCAACCAGCTGGTACGTCAGCCGCGTAAGCGTATCGTCGAGAAATCCGACGTGCCTGCGCTGCAGAACTGCCCGCAACGTCGTGGCGTATGCACCCGTGTGTATACCACCACGCCGAAAAAACCTAACTCGGCACTGCGTAAAGTATGCCGTGTGCGTCTGACCAACGGTTTCGAGGTTTCCTCGTACATCGGCGGTGAAGGCCACAACCTGCAAGAGCACAGCGTGGTACTGATCCGCGGCGGTCGTGTAAAAGACTTGCCAGGTGTTCGTTACCACACCGTACGCGGTTCTTTGGATACTTCCGGCGTTAAAGGTCGTAACCAGGGTCGTTCGAAGTACGGTACCAAGAAGCCTAAGTAGTAGCGGCTTTTTGTAAAACTGAATTATCTATTTTTCTGAGTCGATAAGAGTAAGGTCGGAGGCGTCCCGAAAGGGCACCGATTCCGAGCGAACCTGAAGACCGTTTGAGGGCTTATCCATGCCAAGAAGACGCGTAGCAGCCAAGCGCGAAGTGCTTGACGATCCAAAATACGGAAGCCAAATCCTGGCCAAGTTCATGAACCACGTGATGGAAAGCGGCAAGAAAGCCGTTGCCGAGCGTATCGTTTATGGCGCGCTGGAAAAGGTTAAAGAACGCAAGAACAGCGATCCCCTGGAAATCTTCGAGAAAGCTCTCGACGCCATCGCTCCGCTGGTCGAAGTGAAGTCGCGCCGTGTAGGCGGTGCTACTTACCAGGTTCCGGTCGAAGTTCGTCCGTCCCGTCGTAACGCTCTGGCAATGCGCTGGTTGGTAGACTTCGCCCGTAAGCGCGGCGAGAAGTCTATGGCTCTGCGTTTGGCTGGCGAACTGTTGGACGCTGCTGAAGGTAAAGGTGCTGCTGTTAAGAAGCGTGAAGACGTGCACCGTATGGCTGAAGCTAACAAAGCTTTCTCGCACTACCGCTTCTAATTTTAGCTTCACTAATTTTGCGAGGGCTTTATGGCTCGTACTACTCCGATTAGCCGCTACCGTAACATCGGTATCGTTGCTCACGTGGATGCTGGTAAAACCACTACCACCGAGCGCGTCCTTTTTTACACCGGCAAAAGTCACAAGATGGGCGAGGTGCATGACGGCGCCGCGACCACGGACTGGATGGTGCAGGAGCAGGAGCGTGGTATTACCATTACTTCTGCTGCTATCACCGCCTTCTGGCAGGGTTCTGCGAAGCAGCACAAGGACCAATACCGTTTCAACGTCATTGACACTCCGGGCCACGTAGACTTCACCATTGAAGTTGAGCGTTCCCTGCGTGTACTCGACGGCGCGGTCGTTGTGTTCTGTGGTACTTCGGGTGTTGAGCCTCAGTCCGAAACCGTATGGCGTCAGGCCAACAAGTACGGTGTTCCACGTATCGTTTACGTGAACAAGATGGACCGTGCCGGTGCGAACTTCCTGCGCGTGATCGCTCAGATCAAACAGCGTCTGGGTCACACTCCAGTGCCAATCCAGTTGGCTATCGGTTCCGAAGACAACTTCCAGGGTCAGATCGATCTGATGACCATGGAAGCGGTTTACTGGAACGATGCTGACAAGGGCATGACGCCTCGTCGCGAAGCTATCCCTGCTGAGCTGCAGGAACTGGCTGAAGAGTGGCGTAGCAACATGGTTGAAGCTGCGGCTGAAGCCAGCGAAGAGCTGATGAACAAGTACCTCGAAGGGGAAGAGCTCTCCATCGAGGAAATCAAGGCCGCTCTGCGTCAGCGTACTATCGCTGGTGAGATCGTTCTGGCTGTTTGCGGTTCTTCCTTCAAGAACAAGGGTGTTCCCCTGGTTCTCGACGCCGTTATCGACTACCTGCCTGCTCCTACCGATATTCCTGCCATCAAGGGTACTGACCCGGATGACGAGGAAAAGCAGATGGAGCGTCATGCGAGCGACGACGAGCCGTTCTCGGCTCTGGCGTTCAAGATCGCTACCGACCCATTCGTGGGTACCTTGACCTTCGTCCGTGTTTACTCGGGCGTGTTGGCTTCCGGCGACGGCGTGATCAACTCGGTTAAAGGCAAGAAAGAGCGCGTGGGTCGTATGGTGCAAATGCACGCAAACGCCCGTGAAGAAATCAAGGAAGTACGCGCTGGCGACATCGCGGCCTTGATCGGCATGAAGGACGTCACCACTGGTGAAACCTTGTGCAACGCTGACAAGCCAATCATCCTGGTTCGCATGGACTTCCCGGAGCCGGTTATTTCGGTTGCCGTTGAGCCTAAGACCAAGGATGACCAGGAAAAAATGGGTATCGCTCTGGGCAAACTGGCTCAGGAAGACCCGTCTTTCCGCGTTAAAACCGATGAAGAGACTGGTCAAACGATCATCTCTGGCATGGGCGAGCTGCACCTGGACATCCTGGTTGACCGGATGCGCCGTGAGTTCAACGTCGAAGCCAACATTGGTAAGCCTCAGGTTTCCTATCGTGAGCGCATCACGAAGAGCTGCGAAATCGAAGGCAAGTTCGTTCGTCAGTCCGGCGGTCGTGGCCAGTTCGGTCATTGCTGGATCCGTTTTGCTCCTGCTGACGAAGGTCAGGAAGGTCTGCAATTCCTGAACGAAGTAGTGGGTGGTGTGGTTCCTAAGGAATACATCCCGGCTATCCAGAAGGGCATCGAAGAGCAGATGAAGAACGGCGTTGTTGCCGGCTATCCGCTGATCGGCCTGAAGGCTACCGTGTTTGATGGTTCCTACCACGACGTCGACTCCAACGAGATGGCGTTTAAGGTGGCTGCTTCCATGGCGACCAAGCAACTGGCCCAGAAGGGCGGTGGTGAATTGCTTGAGCCGATCATGGCGGTAGAGGTTGTTACGCCTGAAGACTATATGGGTGACGTGATGGGCGACCTTAACCGTCGTCGCGGCATGATCTTGGGTATGGAAGACACGGTCTCCGGCAAAGTAATTCGTGCTGAAGTTCCGTTGGGTGAGATGTTCGGTTATGCGACCGACGTCCGCTCCATGTCTCAGGGTCGCGCAAGCTACTCTATGGAATTCAAAAAATACAATACAGCTCCGTCGCATATCGTCGAAACTGTAACCAAAAAACAAGGCTGATTCAGCCCCTTTAGGCTAGGAGTTAATTGTCGTGGCTAAAGAAAAATTTGATCGTTCCCTACCGCACGTCAACGTTGGCACCATCGGTCACGTTGACCACGGTAAAACCACTCTGACTGCTGCTCTGACTCGTGTCTGCTCCGAAGTTTTCGGTTCGGCTCGTGTTGACTTCGACAAGATCGACAGCGCACCAGAAGAGAAAGCTCGCGGTATCACCATCAACACCGCACACGTTGAGTACAACTCGAAGATCCGTCACTACGCTCACGTTGACTGCCCAGGTCACGCTGACTACGTGAAGAACATGATCACCGGTGCTGCTCAAATGGACGGCGCTATCCTGGTTTGCTCGGCCGCTGATGGTCCGATGCCACAAACCCGTGAGCACATCCTGCTGTCCCGTCAGGTAGGCGTTCCGTACATCGTGGTTTTCCTGAACAAGGCTGACCTGGTAGACGACGCTGAGCTGCTGGAGCTGGTTGAGATGGAAGTGCGCGATCTGCTGAGCACTTACGACTTCCCGGGCGACGACACTCCAATCATCATCGGCTCTGCCCGTATGGCGCTGGAAGGTCTGGACGATAACGAGATGGGCACCACTGCCGTCAAGAAGCTGGTTGAGACTCTGGACAGCTACATCCCAGAGCCTGAGCGTGCTATCGACAAGCCGTTCCTGATGCCAATCGAAGACGTATTCTCGATCTCGGGTCGCGGTACTGTTGTGACTGGTCGTATCGAGCGCGGTATCGTTCGCGTTCAGGATCCACTGGAAATCGTTGGTCTGCGTGACACTACCGTCACCACCTGCACCGGTGTTGAAATGTTCCGCAAGCTGCTCGACGAAGGTCGTGCTGGCGAGAACTGCGGCGTGCTGCTGCGTGGCACCAAGCGTGACGACGTTGAGCGTGGTCAGGTTCTGGTTAAGCCAGGTTCGGTTAAGCCGCACACCAAGTTCACTGCAGAAGTTTATGTTCTGAGCAAGGAAGAAGGCGGTCGTCACACTCCGTTCTTCAAAGGCTACCGTCCACAGTTCTACTTCCGTACTACTGACGTGACTGGTAACTGCGAGCTGCCAGAAGGCGTTGAAATGGTAATGCCAGGTGACAACATTCAGATGACTGTTACCCTGATCAAAACCATCGCAATGGAAGATGGTCTGCGTTTCGCTATCCGTGAAGGCGGTCGTACCGTCGGCGCTGGCGTCGTAGCCAAAATCATCGAGTAATCGTTGATTTGATAAAAAGCCTCCGCTTGCGGGGGCTTTTTTATTGGGTTGACACTATGTTGGCCCGTCTATAGAATTGCGCCTCCTTTTAACGGGCGCAGTGCGCCCGGTGGGAATAGCAGCCGGAGTCTGAAATCCAATGCAAAATCAGCAAATCCGTATCAGGTTGAAGGCTTTTGACCATCGCCTGATCGACCAATCCACCCAGGAAATCGTGGAAACCGCGAAACGTACTGGTGCTCAAGTGCGTGGTCCAATTCCACTGCCTACCCGTAAAGAGCGGTTCACCGTTCTGGTCTCCCCGCACGTCAACAAAGACGCGCGTGACCAGTACGAGATCCGTACTCATAAGCGCGTTCTGGACATCGTTCAGCCAACGGATAAAACCGTTGATGCACTTATGAAGCTTGATCTTGCGGCCGGTGTGGAAGTGCAGATCAGCCTCGGCTAAGACTCGGTCTTAGTCGTGTAACGCTCTGAAATGGGCGGCCATAGCGGGTGAAAGCCCCGTACACTCATGAGGTTTACAACATGACTATTGGTGTAGTCGGTCGTAAATGCGGTATGACCCGTATTTTCACCGAAGAAGGTGTCTCCATTCCGGTCACGGTCATTGAGATCGAGCCGAATCGCGTCACCCAGTTCAAAACTGAAGAGACCGATGGCTATCGTGCAGTGCAAGTCACTGTCGGCGAGCGTCGTGCTTCGCGTGTAACAGCTGCTCAGGCTGGCCACTTCGCTAAAGCGAACGTTGCCGCTGGTCGTACCGTAATGGAATTCCGTCTTGAAGAAGGCGAGTACCAGGCCGGCGATCTGATCAACGCTGAAATCTTCGCCGCTGGTCAACTGGTTGATGTAACCGGTCAGTCCAAGGGTAAAGGCTTCCAGGGTACGATCAAGCGTTGGAATTTCCGCGGGCAAGATAACACCCACGGTAACTCCGTATCCCACCGCGTCCCAGGCTCTATCGGCCAGTGCCAGACTCCTGGTCGTGTATTCAAGGGCAAAAAAATGTCCGGTCATATGGGCGCTGAGCGCGTGACCGTGCAGTCCCTGGAAGTAGTGCGCGTGGACGCTGAACGCAATCTGTTGTTGGTCAAGGGCGCTGTTCCTGGCGCTACTGGCGGCAACCTGGTTGTACGTCCAGCAGCCAAGGCTCGCGGTTAAGGGGAAGCTGACATGCAATTAAATGTAAATGACGCTCAAGCGATCGAAGTTTCCGAACTGACATTTGGCGGCGAGTTCAACGAGACGCTGGTTCACCAGGCAGTCGTGGCCTACATGGCTGGCGGCCGTCAAGGTAGCAAGCAGCAAAAGACCCGTTCCGACGTTTCTGGTGGCGGTAAGCGCCCATGGCGTCAGAAAGGTACTGGCCGTGCTCGTGCTGGTACTATCCGTAGCCCAATCTGGCGCGGCGGCGGTACCACTTTCGCAGCTCGTCCACAGGATCACTCCCAAAAGCTGAACAAGAAGATGTATCGCGCAGCAATGCGTTCCATCCTTGCTGAGCTGGTGCGTACTGATCGTCTGGTCGTGGTTCAGGACTTCGCTGTTGAAGCACCGAAAACCAAAGATCTGCTGAACAAGCTGAATGGCATGGGTCTGACTGATGTCCTGATCGTGTCCGATGCTGTTGATCAGAACCTGTACCTGGCTGCTCGTAACCTGCCACACGTTGATGTACGTGACGTGCAAGGTTCCGATCCAGTTAGTCTGATCGCATACGACAAGGTGTTGATCACCGTGTCGGCCGTGAAGAAATTCGAGGAGCTGCTGGGATGAACCAGGAACGCGTATTTAAAGTTCTGCTTGGCCCGCACGTTTCCGAGAAGGCTACGGTTCTGGCAGACAAGAAAGGCCAGTTCGTTTTCAAGGTTGCTACTGACGCAACCAAGCTGGAAATCAAGAAGGCCGTCGAAAGCCTGTTCAGCGTGAAAGTAGAGCGTGTTACTACCCTGAATGTTCTGGGTAAGAGCAAGCGCACTGCTCGCGGTCTGGGCAAGCGTAATGACTGGAAGAAGGCAGTTATCTCCCTTCAGCCAGGCCAAGATCTCGATTTCAGCAGCAGTGCTGAGTAAGGAAGGGGTGCATCATGGCAATCGTTAAATGCAAACCGACTTCCCCTGGCCGCCGTTTTGTGGTCAAGGTGGTCAACCAGGAGCTGCATAAAGGCGCTCCTCACGCACCGCTGCTCGAGAAAAAATCGAAGTCTGGTGGTCGTAACAACAATGGCCGTATTACTACTCGTCACATCGGTGGTGGTCATAAGCAGCATTATCGTCTGGTCGACTTCCGTCGTAACGACAAAGATGGCATCGCTGCCACTGTCGAGCGTATCGAATACGATCCAAACCGTACTGCTCACATCGCTCTGCTGCTGTACGCAGATGGCGAGCGTCGCTACATCATCGCCCCTAAAGGCGTGAGCGCTGGCGACCAGCTGATCGCAGGTGCTCTGGCACCGATCAAGCCGGGCAACGCTCTGCAACTGCGTAACATTCCAGTTGGTAGCACCGTACACGGCATCGAATTGAAGCCAGGTAAAGGCGCGCAAATCGCTCGTTCCGCTGGTGCTTCGGCTCAGCTGATCGCTCGTGAAGGTGTCTACGTGACCCTGCGTCTGCGTTCTGGTGAGATGCGTAAAGTGCTGGCTGAATGCCGTGCGACCCTGGGCGAAGTCTCGAACTCCGAGCACAGCCTGCGTTCGCTGGGTAAAGCTGGTGCAAAACGCTGGCGTGGCGTTCGCCCAACCGTTCGTGGTGTTGCCATGAACCCGGTTGACCACCCACATGGTGGTGGTGAAGGTCGTACCTCTGGTGGTCGTCATCCGGTATCGCCATGGGGCTTCCCGACTAAGGGCGCGAAGACTCGTGGTAATAAGCGTACCGACAAAATGATCGTCCGTCGTCGCAAGTAAATAGAGGGATACGACAGTGCCACGTTCTCTGAAAAAAGGTCCTTTTATCGATCTTCACCTACTGAAGAAGATCGAAGTGGCGGCGGAAAAGAACGATCGCAAACCAGTTAAAACCTGGTCGCGCCGTTCCATGATCCTGCCACAAATGGTCGGTCTGACCATCGCAGTACACAACGGTCGTCAACACGTCCCAGTTCTCGTTAACGAAGACATGGTCGGCCACAAACTGGGCGAGTTCGCCGGTACCCGCACATATCGTGGGCACGTGGCTGACAAGAAAGCCAAGCGTTAAGGGGTTAGGAAATGGAAGTAGCCGCTAAGTTGTCGGGCGCTCGAATCTCCGCCCAGAAAGCCCGCTTGGTCGCCGACCAGATCCGCGGGAAGAAGGTGGGCGAAGCGCTCAACCTGTTGGCTTTCAGCAGTAAGAAAGCCGCCGAGATCATGAAGAAAGTGCTGGAGTCGGCCGTAGCCAACGCCGAGCATAACGAAGGCGCAGACGTTGATGATCTTAAAGTCAGCACCGTTTTCGTCAACGAAGGGCGTTCGCTGAAGCGCATCATGCCACGTGCCAAAGGCCGTGCTGATCGCATCGTCAAGCGGTCTTGCCATATCACTGTCAAGGTTGCTGACAAGTAACGGAGTCGAAGAGATGGGTCAGAAAGTACATCCCATTGGCATTCGCCTGGGAATCGTCAAGGAGCACACCTCCGTCTGGTACGCAGACGGTCGGACTTATGCGGACTATTTGTTCGCTGATCTGAAGGTGCGTGAGTATCTCCAAGACAAACTAAAAAGCGCGTCCGTAAGCCGTATCGATATCCATCGTCCGGCCCAAACTGCACGTATCACCATCCACACCGCTCGTCCAGGTATCGTTATCGGGAAGAAAGGTGAAGATGTTGAGAAACTGCGTCAGGACCTGACCAAGCAAATGGGTGTGCCTGTGCACATCAATATCGAAGAGATCCGCAAGCCGGAACTCGACGGTATGCTGGTTGCGCAGAGCGTAGCTCAGCAGCTGGAGCGTCGCGTAATGTTCCGTCGCGCTATGAAGCGCGCTGTTCAGAACGCCATGCGCATTGGTGCCAAAGGCATCAAAATCCAAGTGAGCGGTCGTCTCGGCGGTGCTGAAATCGCACGTACTGAATGGTATCGCGAAGGTCGTGTGCCACTGCACACCCTGCGTGCCGACATCGACTATGCCAACTACGAAGCTCACACCACCTACGGTGTGATCGGTGTAAAGGTTTGGATCTTCAAAGGCGAAGTAATTGGTGGTCGCCAAGAAGAGCTGAAACCACAAGCACCAGCGCCTCGTAAAAAAGCTGCTAAGTAAGGGGTACGCCAAATGTTGCAACCAAAGCGTACGAAGTTCCGCAAGCAGATGACTGGCCACAACCGTGGTCTGGCATTGCGCGGTAGCAAAGTCAGCTTCGGCGAGTTCGCGCTGAAGTCTGTTGCTCGTGGTCGTCTCACCGCTCGTCAGATCGAGTCAGCGCGTCGTGCTCTGACCCGTCACGTAAAACGTGGCGGCAAGATCTGGATCCGTGTATTCCCGGACAAGCCTGTCACCAAGAAGCCACTCGAAGTTCGGATGGGTAAAGGTAAGGGTAACGTGGAGTACTGGGTTGCCCAGATTCAGCCAGGCAAAGTCCTGTATGAAATCGAGGGCGTTTCTGAAGAGCTGGCGCGTGAGGCTTTCGCCCTGGCTGCTGCAAAGCTGCCGCTCGCCACCTCCTTTGTTAAACGGACGGTGATGTGATGAAAGCGAATGAACTTCGTGAAAAAGACGCGCCACAGCTAAACGAGCAACTGCTCGGCCTGTTGCGCGACCAGTTCAATCTGCGTATGCAGAAAGCAACTGGCCAGTTGGGGCAGTCTCACCTGCTCCGGCAAGTTAAGCGTGACATCGCTCGCGTGAAGACTGTGCTCAAACAGCAGGCAGGTAAGTAATCATGGCTGAAGCCGAAAAAACCGTCCGTACGCTGACTGGCCGTGTTGTCAGCGACAAAATGGACAAGACCATCACCGTTCTGATCGAGCGTCGCGTAAAGCACCCGATCTACGGTAAATACGTTAAGCGTTCGACTAAGCTGCACGCGCACGACGAAACCAATCAGTGCCACATCGGCGACAAAGTCACTATTCGTGAAACTCGTCCTTTGGCCAAGACCAAGTCTTGGGCACTGGTTGATGTTCTCGAACGCGCTGTGGAAGTCTAAGGACTAGGGGTCGGAGAAATTATATGATTCAGACTCAATCCATGCTCGATGTGGCCGATAACAGCGGCGCTCGCCGTGTTATGTGCATCAAGGTGCTGGGTGGCTCCCATCGTCGTTACGCTGGTATCGGTGACATCATCAAAGTTACCGTCAAGGAAGCAATTCCTCGCGGTAAAGTGAAAAAAGGCCAAGTGATGACTGCTGTTGTAGTCCGCACTCGTCACGGCGTACGTCGTGCTGATGGCTCCATTATCCGCTTTGATGGCAACGCTGCTGTTCTTCTGAACAACAAGCAAGAGCCGATCGGCACCCGTATCTTTGGGCCAGTGACCCGTGAACTTCGTACTGAGAAGTTCATGAAGATCGTCTCGCTCGCCCCAGAAGTGCTGTAAGGAGATCCGACATGCAAAAGATTCGTCGTGACGACGAGATCATCGTGATCGCCGGCAAAGACAAAGGTAAGCGCGGTAAGGTGCTTAAGGTTCTCGCTGACGACCGTCTGGTCGTTGGTGGTCTGAACCTGGTTAAGCGTCATACCAAGCCTAACCCGATGTCGGGCGTACAAGGCGGTATCGTCGAAAAAGAAGCGCCACTGCACGCTTCCAACGTCGCCATTTTCAACGGCGAAACCAACAAGGCTGACCGCGTTGGTTTCAAAGTAGAAGACGGCAAGAAAATTCGTGTCTTCAAGTCGACCCAAAAAGCGGTTGATGCTTGAACACTGCTAGGTAGAAGACCATGGCACGACTAAAAGAGATTTACCGGAAGGAAATCGCACCGAAACTTAAGGAAGAACTTAAGCTTTCGAACGTGATGGAAGTTCCGCGCGTTACCAAAATCACCCTGAACATGGGTCTGGGCGAAGCGATCGGCGACAAAAAAGTCATCGAGCACGCTGTTGCTGACCTGGAAAAGATCACCGGCCAGAAAGTCGTTGTGACCTACGCTCGGAAATCCATCGCTGGCTTTAAAGTCCGTGAAGGTTGGCCGATCGGCGTCAAAGTGACCCTGCGCCGTGAGCGTATGTACGAGTTCCTGGATCGTCTGCTGTCGATCTCCCTGCCTCGGGTTCGCGACTTCCGCGGCCTGAATGCCAAGTCCTTCGATGGTCGTGGTAACTACAGCATGGGCGTAAAAGAGCAGATCATTTTCCCGGAAATCGATTACGACAAGATCGATGCTCTCCGCGGTCTGGACATTACCCTGACCACCACTGCCAAGAACGATGATGAAGGTCGCGCACTGCTGCGTGCTTTCAAATTCCCGTTCCGCAACTGATTGGAGTAGGAAAATGGCCAAGATGAGCATGAAAAACCGCGAGCTGAAGCGTCAGCTCACGGTTGCCAAGTACGCCAAGAAGCGTGCAGCACTGAAAGCTATCATCGTCGATCTGAACGCAAGTCCAGAAGCGCGTTGGGAAGCTACGGTAGCTCTGCAGAAGCAGCCACGTGACGCAAGCGCTTCGCGCATGCGTAACCGCTGCCGCCTGACCGGTCGTCCACACGGCGTTTACCGCAAGTTCGGCCTCGGCCGTAACAAGCTGCGTGAAGCGGCAATGCGTGGTGACGTACCTGGTCTGGTTAAAGCCAGCTGGTAAGCACTATCAAAGTCTCGGTGTTCGGGATCGAAAGATCCTGACCGCCGGTGACCTTGAACTTGAATCAAGCCCCTATTGGGGCTTGATTCATTTGTGGGGTGTGTCTAGAATACCCGGCTCGCCTGAGCCCGTGCTTTTTTCGCACGGAGTTTCTCGGCGAAGGTAGTAGCCGCAAGGCTTATTTTTTTGTATTAGGAGCGTCTAGCCCATGAGTATGCAGGACCCGTTAGCGGACATGCTAACTCGAATCCGTAATGCCCAGATGGCTGAAAAGTCCGTCGTAAGCATGCCGTCTTCCACGTTGAAGGTGGCTGTAGCTAAAGTCCTGAAGGACGAAGGTTACATCGCGGGTTATCAGATCAGCAGCGAAATCAAGCCACTGCTGTCCATCGAGCTGAAGTACTTCGAAGGCCGTCCGGTCATCGAGGAAGTGAAGCGCGTTAGCCGTCCAGGCCTGCGTCAGTACAAGTCCGTCGATGATCTGCCAAAAGTTCGTGGCGGTCTCGGTGTGTCTATCGTCTCCACCAACAAAGGTGTGATGACGGATCGTGCTGCGCGCGCTGCCGGTGTCGGCGGCGAAGTTCTTTGCACTGTGTTCTAAGGGGGGATAAGCATGTCTCGCGTCGCTAAGAACCCCGTTAAGCTGCCAGCCGGTGTCGAAGTAAAATTCGCAGGCCAACAGCTTTCGGTGAAGGGTGCCAAGGGTACTCTTGAACTGAACATCCATTCGTCCGTTGAGATCGTTGAAGAAGCTGGTGAGCTGCGTTTCGCTGCTCGCAATGGCGATCAACAAACTCGCGCAATGGCCGGTACCACTCGTGCGTTGGTAAACAACATGGTCCAAGGCGTAAGCCAAGGCTTCGAGCGCAAGCTCCAGCTGGTCGGTGTTGGTTACAAAGCGCAAGCAAAAGGCACAGTGCTGAACCTGGCTCTTGGCTTCTCGCACCCAGTGGATTACGAACTGCCGGAAGGCATCACCGCTGAGACTCCTAGCCAAACCGACATCCTGATCCGGGGTATCGATAAGCAGCTGGTAGGTCAAGTGGCCGCCGAGATCCGCGACTTCCGTCCACCAGAGCCGTACAAAGGCAAAGGTGTGCGCTACGCGGACGAAGTCGTCCGTCGTAAAGAAGCCAAGAAGAAGTAGGGCATAGCAAATGACCGACAAAAAAGTTACTCGACTGCGTCGCGCTCGCAAAGCACGCCTGAAAATGCACGAACTCGAAGTCGTGCGTCTCTGCGTGTTCCGTTCGTCGCAGCACATCTACGCCCAGGTCATTTCGGCCGACGGCAACAAAGTCCTGGCAAGTGCCTCGACTTTGGATAAAGAACTGCGTGATGGCGCCACTGGCAACATCGACGCGGCCACTAAGGTTGGCCAGCTGGTCGCTACGCGTGCTAAAGCCGCTGGCGTCTCGCAGGTGGCTTTCGACCGCTCTGGCTTCAAGTACCACGGCCGCGTCAAGGCGCTGGCTGATGCTGCTCGTGAAGCTGGGCTGGAGTTCTAAGTTATGTCAAATAACGACCAAAAGCGCGACGAAGGCTACATCGAGAAGCTGGTTCAAGTTAACCGCGTAGCCAAAACCGTTAAAGGCGGCCGTATCTTCACTTTCACCGCGTTGACCGTGGTTGGTGATGGTAAAGGGCGCGTTGGCTTCGGCCGTGGCAAGTCGCGTGAAGTGCCTGCTGCGATCCAGAAGGCAATGGAAGCTGCTCGCCGCAACATGATCCAAGTTGATCTGAACGGCACCACTCTGCAGTACGCAATGAAGTCCGCCCATGGCGCTTCGAAGGTGTACATGCAGCCTGCTTCTGAAGGTACCGGTATCATCGCTGGCGGCGCTATGCGTGCTGTCCTCGAAGTTGCTGGCGTTCAGAACGTTCTGGCCAAGTGCTACGGCTCGACTAACCCGGTAAACGTGGTTCACGCCACTTTCAAAGGTTTGAAAGCTATGCAGTCTCCTGAATCCATTGCCGCCAAGCGTGGCAAAAGCGTCAAGGAGATCTTCTGATCATGGCTACCGTTAAAGTAACGCTGATCAAAAGCATGACCGGCCGCATCCCTAACCACAAACTGTGCGTTAAGGGTCTGGGTCTGCGTCGCATCGGTCACACTGTAGAAGTACTGGATACTCCCGAGAATCGCGGGATGATCAACAAGGCTTACTACATGCTGCGTGTCGAGGGTTAATCGATGAAACTCAATGATCTGAGTCCAGCGCCGGGTTCCCGTCGCGAAAAGCATCGTCCGGGCCGTGGTATCGGTAGTGGTTTGGGTAAGACTGGTGGCCGTGGTCACAAAGGTCAAACCTCCCGCTCCGGTGGCACCATTGCTCCAGGCTTTGAAGGCGGTCAACAGCCGCTGCATCGTCGCCTGCCGAAGTTCGGTTTCGTTTCCCTGAAGGCCATGGATCGCGCAGAAGTGCGTTTGTCCGAGCTGGCTAAAGTGGAAGGCGACATCGTCACCGTGCAGTCCCTGAAAGATGCCAACGTAATTAACGTCAACGTTCAGCGTGTGAAAATCATGCTGTCCGGCGAAGTTACTCGCGCTGTCACCATCGGAAAGGGAATCGGCGCCACCAAAGGTGCGCGTGCGGCTATCGAAGCAGCTGGCGGCAAGTTCGAGGAATAAATGGCTAAGCAAGGTGCTCTCTCTGCGCTCGGCAAAGGCGGTATGTCTGAACTCTGGGCTCGTCTGCGTTTTCTGTTCCTGGCGATTATCGTCTACCGAATAGGCGCACACATCCCGGTTCCAGGTATCAACCCGGACCGACTCGCAGACCTGTTTCGACAGAATGAGGGGACCATTCTTAGCTTGTTCAACATGTTTTCCGGCGGCGCGCTGGAGCGGATGAGCATCTTTGCACTGGGGATCATGCCGTACATTTCGGCATCGATCATCATGCAGTTGATGACAGCCGTCAGCCCGCAGCTGGAGCAGTTGAAGAAGGAAGGTGAAGCTGGCCGTCGCAAGATCAGCCAGTACACCCGCTACGGCACTGTCGTCCTCGCTCTCGTTCAGGCTATTGGTATGTCCATTGGCCTGGCGGGGCAGGGCGTTGCGTTCACTGGTGACTTTGGCTTCCATTTCGTCGCGGTATCCACGTTTGTGGCTGGTGCGATGTTCATGATGTGGCTGGGTGAGCAGATTACTGAGCGTGGTGTTGGCAACGGTATCTCGATGTTGATTTTTTCGGGTATCGTCGCCGGTCTTCCGAGAGCAATCGGGCAGTCTTTCGAGTCTGCGCGTCAGGGTGATATCAACATCTTCGCCTTGGTTGCCATCGGTTTGCTGGCAGTAGCGATTATCGGTTTCGTGGTGTTCATTGAGCGTGGTCAGCGTCGTATTGCTGTTCACTACGCCAAGCGTCAGCAGGGCCGCAAGGTGTTTGCTGCGCAGACTAGCCACTTGCCGCTGAAAGTGAACATGGCCGGTGTTATTCCGGCTATTTTCGCGAGCAGCATTTTGCTGTTCCCGGCTTCGTTGGGTGCCTGGTTTGGTCAGTCTGAAGGTATGGGCTGGTTGCAGGACATCTCGCAGTCGATCGCTCCTGGTCAGCCGTTGAATATTCTGCTGTTTAGTGCAGGGATTATTTTCTTCTGCTTCTTCTATACGGCGTTGATGTTCAATCCGAAAGACGTAGCGGAAAACCTGAAGAAGTCCGGTGCCTTTATTCCGGGTATCCGTCCAGGTGAGCAGTCTGCGCGCTATATTGATGGCGTTCTGACTCGCTTGACCATGTTCGGTGCTCTTTATATGACGGCCGTGTGCTTGTTGCCCCAGTTCCTGGTGGTTGCAGCAAACGTTCCGTTCTACCTTGGCGGGACCTCGTTGCTGATCGTGGTCGTGGTTGTGATGGACTTCATGTCCCAAGTACAATCGCACCTCGTTTCGCACCAGTACGAATCCCTGATGAAGAAAGCCAACCTGAAGGGTTACGGCAGCGGCATGCTGCGCTGACCCATAAGGTTCGAGGAGTTGGTGATGAAAGTTCGTGCATCGGTGAAAAAGCTGTGCCGTAACTGCAAGATTATTCGCCGCGAAGGTGTTGTTCGAGTAATTTGCAGCGCGGAACCGCGTCACAAACAGCGCCAAGGCTGAGTGTGATTGTGCTTCAAGCCCAGCAGCTAGTGCGCTGCTGGGTTGATTATTTGTTATTACAGCGATATTATCTCGCGCCCTATTTCTTGGCTTCCGGGGCGTAGGTAGCTGTCAATTGGAGTCCCACTGAATGGCCCGTATTGCAGGCGTCAACATTCCAGATAACAAGCATACTGTTATCTCGCTGACCTACATCTATGGTGTTGGTCGCACAACTGCACAGAAGATCTGTGCAGTGACTGGGGTAAACCCAGCCGCAAAGATCAAGGATCTGAGCGACGAGCAGATTGAACAGCTGCGTGGCGAAGTGGCGAAGTTCACCACTGAAGGTGACCTGCGTCGCGAAATCAACATGAAAATCAAGCGCTTGATGGACCTCGGTTGCTATCGCGGTCTGCGTCATCGTCGTGGTCTGCCAGTACGCGGTCAGCGTACCAAGACCAACGCGCGTACCCGTAAAGGTCCGCGTAAGCCGATCCGCAAGTAATCGCCCCAGCGAATCGACAGGAATTTAATCATGGCAAAACCTGCTGCTCGTCCTCGTAAAAAAGTCAAAAAGACAGTGGTTGATGGCATCGCCCACATCCACGCGTCTTTTAACAACACAATCGTGACCATCACCGACCGTCAAGGTAACGCTCTTTCCTGGGCTACCTCCGGTGGTTCGGGTTTCCGCGGTTCCCGCAAGTCCACCCCGTTTGCTGCTCAAGTAGCTGCAGAACGTGCTGGTCAAGCTGCGCTGGAATATGGCCTGAAAAACCTCGACGTTAACGTCAAAGGTCCAGGTCCAGGTCGTGAGTCCGCTGTCCGTGCTTTGAACGGCTGTGGCTATAAGATCGCCAGCATCACCGACGTGACGCCAATCCCGCACAACGGGTGCCGTCCGCCGAAGAAGCGCCGCGTGTAATCCAGGAGATTGTAAAGAATGGCTCGTTACATTGGTCCAAAATGCAAACTCGCTCGTCGCGAAGGCACCGATCTCTTCCTGAAGAGCGGCGTGCGCGCGATCGAATCGAAGTGCAACATTGAAGCAGCACCTGGTATCCACGGCCAACGCCGCGGTCGCCAGTCCGATTACGGCACCCAACTGCGTGAAAAGCAGAAGGTCCGTCGTATCTACGGCGTTCTCGAGCGTCAATTCAGCGGCTACTACAAAGAAGCTGCTGGCAAGAAAGGCGCAACTGGCGAAAACCTGTTGCAGCTGCTCGAATGCCGTCTGGACAACGTTGTATACCGTATGGGCTTTGGTTCGACTCGTGCCGAATCCCGTCAGCTGGTATCGCACAAATCCGTCAGCGTTAACGGTCAGACCGTAAACGTTCCGTCCTACCAGGTTCGTGCTGGTGACGTGGTCGCGATTCGCGAGAAAGCAAAGAACCAACTTCGCATTGTCCAAGCTCTCGATCTGTGTGCCCAACGTGGCCGCGTAGAATGGGTAGAAGTAGACACTGAGAAGAAGTCGGGCGTTTTCAAGAACGTTCCAGCTCGCAGTGATCTGTCCGCCGACATCAACGAAAGCCTGATTGTCGAGCTCTACTCCAAGTAAGGGCTAGAAAATAGGTGCATCCATGCAGATTTCGGTAAATGAGTTCCTGACACCCCGCCATATTGATGTGCAGGTTGTCAGTCCAACCCGCGCCAAGATCACTCTCGAGCCTCTCGAGCGTGGTTTTGGCCACACCCTGGGCAACGCGCTGCGCCGCATCCTGTTGTCCTCAATGCCCGGCTGTGCAGTAGTCGAGGCCGAGATTGACGGTGTGCTCCACGAGTACAGCGCCATCGAAGGTGTACAGGAAGACGTAATTGAAATCCTGTTGAACCTTAAAGGTCTGGCTATCAAGCTGCACGGCCGTGACGAAGTTACGCTGACCTTGTCGAAGAAGGGTTCGGGGGTGGTTACCGCTGCCGATATTCAGCTGGATCATGATGTCGAGATCGTTAATCCCGATCACGTAATCGCTAACCTGGCGTCTAACGGCGCCCTGAACATGAAGCTAGTAGTAGCTCGTGGTCGTGGTTATGAACCGGCCGACTCGCGTCAGAGCGATGAAGACGAAAGCCGCAGCATCGGTCGCTTGCAGCTTGACTCTTCGTTCAGCCCGGTTCGCCGTATCGCATACGTGGTGGAAAACGCCCGTGTCGAACAGCGTACTAACCTGGACAAGCTGGTTATTGATCTGGAAACCAACGGTACTCTGGATCCTGAAGAGGCTATCCGCCGCGCTGCAACCATTCTGCAACAGCAGTTGGCTGCGTTCGTCGACCTCAAAGGTGACAGCGAACCAGTGGTAATCGAGCAAGAAGACGAGATCGATCCGATCCTGCTTCGCCCGGTTGACGATCTGGAACTGACTGTACGTTCGGCTAACTGCCTTAAGGCGGAAAACATTTACTACATCGGCGACCTGATTCAGCGTACCGAAGTAGAACTGTTGAAGACTCCGAACCTTGGCAAGAAATCCTTGACTGAAATCAAGGACGTTCTGGCCTCCCGCGGTCTGTCCCTCGGCATGCGCCTCGACAACTGGCCGCCTGCAAGTCTTAAGAAGGACGACAAGGCGACTGCCTGATCGTCGTAATCACCGAACGTTGTGTTTGGTAAGGAATGAACCATGCGTCATCGTAAAAGTGGTCGTCACCTGAGCCGCACCAGCTCGCACCGCAAGGCCATGTTTCAAAACATGGCGGTGTCGCTGTTCGAGCACGAGCTGATCAAAACTACACTGCCAAAAGCTAAAGAACTGCGTCGCGTTGCTGAGCCGCTGATCACTTTGGCCAAGACAGACAGCCTGGCTAACCGCCGTCTGGCTTTCGACCGTACTCGTTCGAAAGCTATCGTTGGTAAGCTCTTCAACGACCTGGGCAAGCGTTACGCTACCCGTGAGGGTGGCTACCTGCGCATCCTCAAGTGCGGTTTCCGCGCTGGCGACAACGCGCCTATGGCGTACGTCGAGTTGGTTGATCGTGCTGTCGGCGGTGAAGCTGTATCCGCTGAGTAAGACGTCAGTCTGAAACGAAGAGCCGGGCCTAGTGCCCGGTTTTTTGTGCCTGCAAGAAAAGTGCGCTGAAGCGTTATGCCGATACCCTTACTGTCTGCAAGGGTTGATCATTAGTTAATTTCTATCGATCAAGACAATTTAATGAATTAGATGGTGTCATGTTCATGGTCAATACTCCCTCCCAGCCGATTAGCCGGCAGTTTCCAAGACGGAAGAGGAAGATTGAGCATGAGCCAGAGTAAAACGCTTACTACCGCCAGTGGCGCACCAGTCGCCGACAACCAGAATTCCCGTTCCGCTGGCCCTCGTGGTCCGCTGCTGCTCGACGACTTTCACCTGATCGAGAAGCTTGCCCACTTCAACCGTGAAAACATCCCGGAGCGCCGCGTACACGCCAAAGGTTCGGGTGCTTACGGTACGTTCACCGTTACTCGCGATATTACCCAATACACCAGTGCCAAGCTGTTTGAGTCCGTTGGCAAGCAAACCCCGACCTTCCTGCGATTCTCCACCGTGGGTGGCGAGCGCGGCTCGGCAGATACCGAGCGCGACCCGCGTGGTTTTGCGCTGAAGTTCTACACCGAGGAAGGCAACTGGGACATCGTTGGCAACAACACTCCAGTGTTCTTCATCCGTGATCCGTTGAAGTTCCCGGACTTTATCCACACCCAAAAACGTTTGCCGCAAAGCAACCTGAAAAGCGCACAGATGATGTGGGACTTCTGGTCGCACTCGCCTGAGGCGTTGCACCAGGTCACCATCCTGTTCTCGGATCGCGGCATCCCTGATGGCTATCGTCACATGCACGGTTTTGGCAGCCACACCTACAGCCTGATCAGCGCCAAAGGCGAGCGTCACTGGGTTAAATGGCACTACAAGACCAAGCAGGGCATCAAGAACCTGGCGCCGGCAGAGGCTGCACGCCTGGCGGGTACTGATCCGGATTACGCTCAACGCGACCTGTTCGGTGCAATCGAGCGCGGTGACTTCCCGAAATGGCGTGTTTGCATCCAGATCATGACCGAGGCCCAGGCCGCGGCGCATTACGAGAACCCGTTCGATGTGACCAAAACCTGGTCGCAGAAAGAGTTTCCGTTGATCGAAGTTGGTGAGCTTGAGCTTAATCGCAATCCGCAAAACTACTTCGCTGAAGTCGAGCAGGCGGCGTTTGGTCCAAGCAACATGGTGCCCGGTGTGGGCTTGTCACCAGACCGTATGCTGCAAGGTCGGGTATTCGCCTACGCTGATGCGCATCGCTACCGTGTTGGCACCAATCACCAGCAGTTGCCGGTGAATGCGCCACGTAGTCCGGTCAACAGCTATCAGCGCGACGGCTCCATGGCATTTGGCAGCAACGGTGGCAGTACACCGAACTACGAGCCTAACAGCTACGCCGGTGCGCCGAAGCAAGCTCCACAATACGCAGAGCCAGCACTGGCCCTGAACGGCGCGGCCGATCGTTACGATCACCGTGAAGATACGGATTACTACAGTCACGCCGGTGCGTTGTTCCGCTTGATGAGCGATGAGCAGAAAACCCTGCTGATCAACAACATTGCCGGTGCTATGTCGGGAGTTTCCAGTGATGTGGTTCAGCGTCAGTTGCAGCACTTCTACAAGGCAGATGCTGCTTACGGAGAAGGCATCGCAAAGGCCTTGGGTGTACAGCTTAACTAAGTCTAAACGATAAGCAGAACCGCCCTCATTTGGGCGGTTTTTGCGTTATTTAAGCTACTTTTCTCGGAGTATCTTCGCTTTTATCGCGCTATTCGAGTGACCTATCAGTCCGCTTGGTTCAAACTACAGCCTTTCAAGCAGGGAGATGTGGGGCGATGCAAGGCCACCCAGACGTAATCGATTACCTCAACACGTTGCTCACCGGCGAACTGGCAGCGCGTGATCAATATTTCATCCATTCGCGGATGTATGAGGACTGGGGCTTTACCGAGCTCTACGAGCGCATCAATCACGAGATGGAAGAAGAGGCCCAGCACGCTGATGCGCTGATGCGCCGAATCCTCATGCTGGAAGGCACGCCACGCATGCGCCCGGACGATCTGGACGTTGGCACCACGGTGCCTGAGATGCTCGCTGCCGACTTGCGCCTGGAATATAAAGTTCGTGCCGCGCTCTGCAAAGGCATCGAACTCTGCGAGTTGCACAAGGATTACGTCAGTCGCGAGATCCTGCGGGTCCAATTGGCTGACACCGAAGAAGATCACACGTACTGGCTGGAGAAGCAGTTGGGTCTGATCAAACTGGTCGGCCTGGAAAACTACCTGCAATCGCAGTTCTGATTCTGCCGGCTACAAAAAAGCCCCGGTCACTGATGAAGTGATCGGGGCTTTTTCATGCGTGGACGTTAAGCCCGATCGCGTTCCAGCAACGGCTTGAGGTAGAAACCGGTATGCGACTGCTTCATCTCGGCGACTTCCTCCGGTGTACCCACGGCAATGATCTGCCCGCCCTTGGAACCACCTTCCGGCCCAAGGTCCACCAGCCAGTCAGCGGTCTTGATCACGTCCAGGTTGTGCTCGATCACCACCACGGTGTTGCCGTGATCGCGCAGGCGATGGAGTACATCAAGCAACTGCTGGATATCCGCGAAGTGCAGGCCAGTGGTCGGCTCATCGAGGATGTACAGGGTTTTGCCGGTATCGCGCTTGGACAACTCGCGGGACAGTTTCACCCGCTGGGCTTCACCGCCCGACAGGGTGGTAGCCGATTGCCCCAGCTTGATGTACGACAGGCCCACATCCATCAACGTCTGAAGCTTTCGCGCCAGCGCCGGAACCGCATCGAAAAACACTCGGGCTTCTTCGATGGTCATTTCCAGGGTTTCGTGGATGCTCTTGCCCTTGTACTTGATCTCCAGGGTTTCGCGGTTGTAGCGCTTGCTCTTGCAAACGTCGCACGGGACATAGATGTCCGGCAGAAAGTGCATTTCCACCTTGATCAGGCCGTCGCCCTGACAAGCCTCGCAGCGTCCGCCCTTCACGTTGAAGGAGAAACGCCCCGGACCATAGCCGCGTGAGCGGGATTCCGGAACGCCGGCAAACAATTCACGAATCGGTGTGAACAGCCCGGTATAAGTCGCCGGGTTGGAGCGCGGCGTACGGCCGATCGGGCTTTGGTCGATGTCGACGACTTTGTCCAGATGCTCAAGGCCCTTGATGCTGTCGTGGGCTGCGGCTTCCAGGGTGGTTGCACCATTCAGTGCGGTGGCGCTGAGCGGGAACAGGGTGTTGTTGATCAGCGTCGACTTGCCAGAGCCGGACACGCCGGTCACGCAGGTCAGCAAGCCAATCGGAATCTCCAGGTCGACGTCGCGCAAGTTGTTGCCCCGGGCGCCCTTGAGCGACAACGAGAGCTTCTTGTTGCGCGGCGTGCGTTTGGCCGGGACTTCGATCTTCACGCGGCCGGACAGGTATTTACCGGTCAGCGAGTCAGGGTGCGCCATGACCTCGGCTGGTGTGCCTTCGGCAACGATATGTCCGCCGTGTACACCGGCTCCCGGGCCGATATCCACTACGTAGTCGGCCAGACGAATCGCATCTTCGTCGTGCTCGACCACGATCACTGTGTTGCCGATATCGCGCAGATGCTTGAGCGTTCCCAGCAGTCGGTCGTTGTCGCGCTGGTGCAGGCCAATCGACGGTTCGTCGAGGATGTACAACACGCCTACCAGGCCGGCGCCGATCTGGCTGGCCAGACGAATACGTTGCGCTTCACCGCCAGAGAGGGTGTCGGCACTGCGGTCCAGCGACAGGTAATCGAGGCCGACGTTGACCAGGAACTGCAAGCGCTCGCGGATTTCCTTGAGGATCTTGTCGGCAATTTCGCCACGGCGGCCAGTCAGTTTCAGCGTGCCGAAGTAATCGGACGCATCGCCAATCGGCAGGTTTGTCACCGCCGGCAGTGTCTTCTCGCCGACCCACACATGCCGCGCTTCACGGCGCAGGCGAGTACCGCGGCAATCCGGGCAAGGCTGGGTGCTGAGGAACTTGGCCAGTTCTTCGCGCACCGACGCGGACTCGGTTTCGCGGTAGCGACGGTCCAGGTTCGGCACGATGCCTTCGAACGGGTGCGAGCGTTTGACGATGTCGCCACGGTCGTTCAAATATTTGAAATCGACGTTCTGCGTGCCGCTGCCGTGCAGGATGACCTTCTGCTGATCGGCCGGCAGCTGGTTGAACGGCACTTCCAGGCTAAAGCCGTAATGCGAGGCCAGTGAACCGAGCATCTGGAAGTAGTAGACGTTACGCCTGTCCCACCCGCGAATCGCCCCTTCAGCCAGGGTCAGCTCGCCATTGACCAGGCGCTTGATGTCGAAGAACTGCTTAACCCCCAAGCCGTCGCAGGTCGGGCAGGCGCCTGCTGGATTGTTGAAGGAGAACAGCTTGGGTTCAAGTTCGCTGATCGCATGGCCGCAGATCGGGCAGGCGAAGCGTGCGGAGAAGATCATTTCTTCGCCCGGCTCGTCGTCCATCGGCGCGACCAGGGCAATTCCGTCTGCCAGCTTCAGCGCCGTCTCGAATGACTCGGCCAGCCGCTGTTGCAGGTCGGCGCGGACCTTGAAGCGGTCGACCACGACATCGATCGAGTGCTTCTTTTGTTTATCCAGCTTCGGCAATTCGTCCAGTTCGAAGAGCTTGCCGTTGACCCGAGCCCGGACAAAGCCCTGGGCACGCAGTTCTTCGAAGACCGAAAGGTGTTCACCCTTGCGCTCGCGGATCACTGGCGCCAGCAGCATCAACTTGCTGCCTTCGGGCTCGGCGAGGACCAGGTCGACCATCTGACTGACGGTCTGCGCTTCCAGCGGAATGTCGTGATCCGGGCAGCGCGGAATACCCACGCGAGCATAAAGCAGGCGCAGGTAGTCGTAGATCTCGGTGATGGTGCCGACTGTCGAGCGCGGGTTGTGCGAGGTCGACTTCTGTTCGATAGAGATGGCTGGCGACAGACCTTCTATGGTGTCGACGTCAGGCTTTTCCATCATCGACAGGAACTGCCTGGCATAGGCCGACAGCGACTCGACATAGCGTCGCTGACCCTCGGCGTACAAGGTGTCGAATGCCAGGGAAGACTTGCCGGACCCGGACAAACCGGTGATGACGATCAGTTTGTCCCGTGGCAGGGTCAGGTCGATGTTCTTCAGGTTGTGGGTTCGAGCCCCACGAATCAGGATCTTGTCCAAGGTGGCCTCGCTTGGCGGGCGTCGAAAACGTAGGAGTATACGGCCAAATACTGGATGGATGCACACTATCAAATCATGTGTCGCCGACTTACATGAAGACTGTGTCAGCCGTGCGCGTCAAAGCGTCGCCCTATACCCCGTCAACCGATGGGACTGGTAGAATCGCCGCCGGTTCACATGAGGTTATTCCATGCACGATCCCCACAGCGAACGCATGAGTGGTGGCGAGACCCGCGCAGCAAGCGGTCTGGCCCTGGTGTTCGCCTTCCGTATGCTTGGCATGTTTATGGTGTTGCCGGTGTTGGCGACCTATGGAATGGATCTCGCAGGAGCGACCCCGGCCCTCATCGGTCTGGCGATTGGCGCTTACGGCCTGACTCAGGCGATTTTTCAGATTCCGTTCGGGATCATTTCCGACCGTATCGGCCGCCGCCCGGTGATTTACCTGGGGCTGATCGTCTTCGCCCTCGGTAGCGTTTTGGCCGCCAATGCCGACTCGATCTGGGGTGTGATCGCCGGACGAATCCTGCAAGGCGCCGGGGCGATTTCCGCGGCGGTCATGGCCTTGCTGTCGGACCTGACCCGCGAACAGCACCGCACCAAAGCCATGGCCATGATCGGCATGACCATCGGTCTGTCGTTCGCCGTGGCCATGGTGGTCGGGCCGCTGCTGACCCGCGCCTTTGGTCTGTCCGGCTTGTTCCTGGCGACGGGCGGCATGGCGCTGTTTGGCATCGTGATCGTGATGTTCATGGTGCCGCGCGCCACCAGCCCGTTGCATCACCGCGAATCCGGCGTTGCCCGTCAGGCGCTGATCCCGACGCTCAAGCATCCGGACCTGCTGCGCCTGGACCTGGGAATTTTTGTGTTGCACGCGATGTTGATGTCGAGCTTCGTCGCGTTGCCATTGGCGCTGGTCGAAAAAGCCGGGCTGCCCAAGGAGCAGCACTGGTGGGTGTACCTGACCGCGCTGCTGATTTCGTTCTTCGCCATGATCCCGTTCATTATCTACGGCGAGAAGAAACGCAAAATGAAACGAGTTTTACTCGGTGCGGTCAGTACGCTGATGCTCACTGAGCTATTCTTCTGGCAGTTCGGCGACAGCTTGCGGGCTTTGGTGATTGGTACGGTGGTGTTCTTCACCGCGTTCAATCTGCTCGAAGCTTCGTTGCCGTCGCTGATCAGCAAGGTTTCACCGGCAGGCGGCAAAGGCACGGCCATGGGGGTTTATTCCACCAGTCAGTTCCTCGGTTCGGCATTGGGCGGGATCATGGGCGGCTGGATGTTCCAGCATGGCGGTCTGTCGGCTGTGTTCCTTGGATGCGCAGGACTGGCTGCCCTCTGGTTGGCCTTTGCTGTTACCATGCGTGAACCTCCCTATGTGACGAGCCTGCGCTTGCCGTTATCGCCTGAAGCGATCCGCGAAGCTGGTTTGGTCGAGCGCCTGCTGGCCGTCGTTGGGGTAACAGATGCAGTGGTGGTTGCTGATGAAGCGGCCATTTACATCAAATTGGACACCGAACTATTGGATCGCACGACCCTCGAGAGCCTGGTCAACAACCCGGCCCCGACTGCGTGCGAAGCCTAGGAGAACGTTATGGCCCGTGGGGTTAACAAAGTCATATTGGTCGGCACTTGCGGCCAGGATCCCGAAGTTCGCTACTTGCCTAACGGTAACGCCGTGACCAACCTGAGTCTGGCGACCAGCGAACAATGGACCGACAAGCAAACCGGCCAGAAAGTCGAAAAGACCGAATGGCACCGTGTATCGATGTTCGGCAAGGTTGCGGAAATCGCCGGCGAATACCTGCGTAAAGGTTCGCAGGTCTACATCGAAGGCAAGCTGCAAACCCGCGAGTGGGAAAAAGACGGTATCAAGCGTTACACCACTGAAATCGTGGTCGACATGCAAGGCACCATGCAGCTGCTGGGCGGCCGTCCACAGGGCGACCAACAAGGTCAGGGCGGCGGTAACAACTACCAGCAATCCGCTCCGCGTCCGCAAGCTCCGCGTCCGCAGCAGTCGGCTCCGCAACAGCGTTCGGCTCCGGCACCACAGCAGGCCGCACCGCAGCCAGCTCCGGATTTCGACAGCTTTGATGACGATATTCCGTTCTGATCATCAGATCCGCCGGATATGGACAAAAGGCCCGTAGCAAACGCTACGGGCCTTTTTCTTTGGGTGCTTTCCGGAGGTGGAAGTCGTTCAATCAAGTATCAGGTGCGGCAAAAAACGGCTTGAGTCTTTGGTGATCAGGCTGTTGTCCTCGCGCACACCGATGCCGGCGGCCTGATCGCCGATCACCCAGGAGCCGATCAGCGTGTAGCTGTCACCGAACTTCGGCAGCGGGGCGAACTCCTGGAGGATGAACGGCGCATCGGTGTACGGCCCGTCTTCCTTCACGACCAGACCCTCCTGGGTGTGCAGTTCGATGTTGGCGCCTTCGCGGGAGAAGAACGGCTTGCGCACCCAGCCTTTCGGCACCGCTTTGCCGGGCTCGAGGTCCAGGTGGGTGGCGAGCAGGTTCGGGTGCCCTTTGTTGAATTCCCACAGCAGGGGCAGGATGCCTTTGTTCGAGATGATCGATTTCCAGGCGGGCTCGAAAAACTGCGTGTCACTCTGGGCGATGGCTTCACCAAACGGCTCGTGGAAAATGAACTCCCAGGCGTGCAGTTTGAACAGGTGAGGAATCCAGCGCTCTTCGAGATCGACGAAGCGTCCTTCGCTGTTGAGGCCGATGTCTTCGATATCGATATGGCGTGATTCGATCCCGACTTTTTCCGCGATCAGCCGCAAGTAGTCGGTGGTGCCTTTGTCTTCGACCGACTGTTTCATCGAGGCGAAGTAGAAAGGCTGTTTGATCTGCAATTGCGCAAAGGCCTGATGCAGCTTGGTGTCGATGCTGTTGAACTGGTCGGCATGGCTGGGCAGCAAGCCGCGCTCGATGCATTGCTCCAGCCAGCCCCACTGAAATGCCGACGCCTCGTACAGGCTGGTGGGCGTGTCGTAGTTGAGTTCCAGCAATTTGGCGGGGCTGTTGCCGTTGTAGGAGAAGTCCAGGCGACCGTAAAGGTGTGGATGGCCTTCACGCCATGACGTACGAATCATGTCGAAGAAGGGCGCTGGAATGCTCAGGCGCTCCAGCAGTTCTTCGCTCTGCACCACGCGGTCGACCAGGTCCATGCACATCTCATGGATCTCGGTGGTGGGGTCTTCGAGATCATTCTCGATCTGCTTGAGCGTGAATTGGTAATACGCGCTCTCGTCCCAATAGGGTTCGTCGTCGATGGTATGAAACATAAAGCCGAGGTTTTCGGCGGTCTGCTTCCAGTCGTGACGTTCCTGGCAGAGGATTTTCTTCATGGCACTCGCTCCTTAACTGCTCGATCCACCCGAACTGCTCGAGCCACCCCAGCCACTGCGTGCGCTGGCCTGGCTGCCAAAACCGCCTCGGGAGGTGGACGACGATACCGAGATGGGCTTGGAGCTGCTCGACCTGAACGTAGAGCTGCTGTAACCACTACCGTATTTCGCCTGGTCGGATTTGGTGAAGCTCGAGCCCGTGGCGATGCGCTGGCTGAGCGTCGACGATGAGTAGTCACCGCGTGAATCGCGGTAGCGGTAAACCGGTTCGGAGTTATAGCTGCCCCGGTTGCTGTTCAGCATATTGCTGATCAACATACCGGCCAGAAGACCGTTGACCATTCCGCCTGAACCGCCTGAGCTCACTTCGGAGGCGGGCAGTTGTGCCCTGGCGGCGTCCAGCTGGGTCTGTGTGACCTGGCCATTGGCTGCCAGCTCGAAGCCGCCGAGTTTTGGAATGAACTTGCCGGTGGAGTCCTGCTGGCACCAGTCGGCGACAAAGTCGGCATCGCAATCAGCCTGGCTGTCATACATAGGCGCGAGGCGACGGTGTTCGGCGATGGCGGTCATGTAGGCGTCGGAGCAGACATTCACCGGGATTTTTTGATCCACGCACTGCTGCACGGATTGAAAGTTGAATTTTTGATTCACTGCGTAGGTTTTTTCTGTCGGCCCGCAGCCTGATATCGCGACGGCGACCGATGCCGCCAGGGACAGTTGAACGTACTTGCTTCGTTTCATCGACGTCTCCGTGTCGCGATCAGTTCTGGGAAGGGGTCATGCATGCGGCATTGAGCAGGCCAACGCTGATGGCCACCGCTGCGACGTAGATTGCTGCTGCGATTTCACCGTTACGGATGCGCTCGGAGGTGCCTTTGAGCACCAGGTTGGTCATCAGGAATGCCAGCAGTTGTACCGCTGCGGCAATCAGCGCCCACACGGCGAAGTCCAGCAGGCTGACCGAGTAGGCAATCACATTGCTCGCCGGGATCGCGAAGCCGATGATGGCGCCGGACAGGGCGATGGCGGCCGCGGTGTTGCCGGAGCGAATCAGTTCGAACTCTTTGTGCGGCGTGATGCGGGTGTAGACGAACTGGAAAATCGCGAACAGCAGGGCGGCACCGATGATGTACGAAACAAATCCCAGGACGGCGGCTTTGTTCAGCGAGACGGAGAGTGCTTCTAGCATTGGCTGTTCCTTTTTAAAGAGTAGTGAGGTCGGTGGTGTACAGCGAGATGCCCAGTGAGGTGCTCAGGCTGATGCTGCCTTCGGCGTCTTCTTCGACCGAGAACAGCAGGAATTCGCGGCGATCGGTCAGACCGGTCTCGCGGGCGTAGAGCATCGAGCGATGTTCCACGACGTAGGACTGATCCGGATTGCTGACCTGCTCAGTGAAGGCCACCAGCTCGGTCTGCCCGGCCTCGGTGCCCCATTCGCGGGTGTATTCGACGCCGTCATGGGTGTAGGTCGGCAGGCCGATCAGGCTGTCCGGCCCCGCGAGCCTGCGCAGTTCGGCTTCACTGTTGAGGGTGACGTAGCTCTGGTAGTTGAACAGGATCACCGACTCGACCTGGTCGGCGATGGCGCCGGTGGTGTGGACCTGCAGCCAGTAGTCTTCGTCGTCCATGTAGTAGCGCGAAAGCCAGGTCGACTGGCCAAGGTCGATGGTGCCGACGCTCCAGATCTGCTGGGTGTCGGGAATGACCACGCTGGTTTTTTCGTCAAGCAACAGCTTGAGGGTAGTGTCGAACACCAGCGCTTTGCCCTGGCCGAGCCCGAGGGGGCCGGCAACCGGTGCGCTGTCCTTGGGTGTCGGGGCCTCAAGGCCCATCAACTGTTTAAACCATCCCATTGGTGATTTCCTTTCAGGCGGGTGGAGGCAATTTAGATGAATTCGCCGCCCTGGACGCGGGTGGCGCAGAGAGAAGTAGCCTGGCTGCAATAAAACCGGCGAAAGCGCCGCCAATGTGCCCTTCAATTGAAACGCCCTGGCGCGGAATAAAGCCGAAAATCAGACCTCCGTAGAGGAGGGCGACAATGCCCGCGATCAGTACGTTGCTCCAGCTGCGGTGGTACCAGGCGCGTCCCAGAAGGTACGCCCAGAGGCCAAAGACCCAGGCGCTGGCGCCCACATGAACGCCGTTGAAACCGAACAGCCAGACCAGCGAGCCGCCGAGCAGAATGATGATTGCGCTGACCGCCGCAAAGCGTTTGAAGCCCTCGGCGATCACCAGGGTTCCCAGCACCAGGAACGGCACCAGATTGGCGATCAAGTGCGCAAAGGATACGTGCAGAAACGGTGAGGTCACAATTCCGACGAGGCCGTGGGCTGTTCGGGGGACCAGGCCGAACATCGTCAGGCTGTAGCCTGTCAGCATATTCAGCAGGTGGATCGCGACCATCAGCATAGCCAGGCCTGCGATGATCTTGAAGCCGGTTACCCTGTCCATCCTTGTCCTCGAATCAACAAAAAGAAGGGCACGCCGGTGCCCTGATGCCAGCCAGTTAAGAAAACTCAGCGCCTGAATGCTCTGTTCTGATCCGAAATCCACCCCTCACCCCAGCCCTCTCCCCACAGGGGAGAGGGGAAAGGGAGCCAATCTCCACGCCTTTCAAAACCTGAGTTCGACTCGGACTTTCAGGTCGATGTAACTCGAAAGAACACCTCAGTCAGTCCCCTCGCCCCGTGGGGAGAGGGTTAGGGTGAGGGGTGGTTCTTGAGCCTGGCGAACAGCCCGAAGCATTCCTCGCAAAAGTAACGTTAACTGGCCGGCATTACACCGGTGCCCTTCCTTTTGAATGCTTGCGTAAGCCGGTTACTCGGCCGATTGTTTTTTCAGGCGGTCCAGAATCGAGTTCGCACTGCCCTGGTCCGGAGTGATGCCGGCTTCGCGCAGCTTGCGCTCCAGGTCGTTGCCGGTGGACGCGTCCGCCAGTTCGTCGCTCGCTTCCAGCTCGGCAGCACGTTGTTCCTGCTTGGCTTGCAGACGATTCAGGGTGCCGACGGCGGTTTCCAGTTTGCCGTTGGCGCCGCCGCTGGCGATGGAGGCGCTGACCTGCGCTTTCTGCACGCTTTCACGGGCCTTGGCCATGTCCACTTGTTGGCGCAGGCTCTTGATGCGAGCTTCGGCCTTGGTGATGTCCTTGCGCATTTTGTCGGCGTAGGCACCGAACTCGGTGGTTTGCTTCTGTTCGGCGTCGTGTTCGTTGGTCAGGGTCGAAATGGCTTCGGCCACTTCCAGAGCCAGGTCTTCACGGTTGGCCTGGAGCGCGGCCATGGCCTTGGATTCCAGGTCCTTGATCTTGGCGTTGTACTGCGCCACGCGCTCGGCCGAGAGTTTGTGCTTGGCCATGATGGTGACCAGTTCGCGCTTGGCGTTTGCCAGGGCGCTGTCGGCGTCGCGGATTTCCTGATCGAGGATGCGCAGGGCCTGTTGATCGGCGATGGCTTCGCCGACTTCGCTGGCGCCGCCGCGCAGTGCGGTGAACAACTTGCTCCAGATCGATTGGTTTTGCATGCGTCGGTACTCCCGAAAATTAGTTGAAGAAGCTTTCGAAGGCTTCGCTGGCGCGCTGAACGTTGTCGACGAGCGTTTTGATTTCGGTCACGACGTTGGTCAGGCTGGACTCGGAACTGAGCGCACCGAACATGTTGTAGACGGTCTGGCCGTTGGGCATGGATTCAATACCGATCGACGACAGCGGGAACATTTCCCGGCTGCGCAGCACGGCATCGTTGAAGCGCTGCACGTCCTTGATGGATTCGAGATCGACCAGCACCGTGTCGACGATGATTTGCTCGCCGACGACGGCGATGTAAATCGGCAGCCCGCCAAACTCGTTCATTTCAAGCTTGATGCTCTGCTCGGAGCCTTGAATCAACGTCAGGGTGATTTCGTTGGATACCACCTCATCAAGGGCCTGCAGGGCGCTGAAGAGGCGATCGATGTTCCAGTTGTTACCTGCGCTCATGTAATCCTCCACCATGAATGAACCAGCCAGGATCGGCTGGCGTAGCTGTTTCTCCATTTGCTTGAGCAGGCTCCGGTTTTCGGGAAGCACCCAAGTTTCATGTTTCACATAGCCGGCGGCGCTAAGTCCTCCACGCATCTGCTTCATGTAGAAGCTCGACGGTTTTTTCGCGGAAGGTTTCGAGCGCTCTCCCTGGCTGCTCGCGGGTGTTGTGTCTGAGGCTGCTGGAGAGCGACGTTTCATTGCAGTGGCTCCGCTTTGTTTTGTATCACGCGTGAGAACACTACAGATAAATTCAGGCACTCTCAACAACTCACGCGTGAGATTTTTAATCGACTGATTTTCATCACGAAAAAAGGCCCGTAGCGTGTCAGCGCTACGGGCCTTCGGGTTTTGATGGAGACAGATTCAGTGACTGGTCGTCAGGAAGTCATCGGTGGACACCACCGTTGCATAGGCAAATCCAAGGGCCGACATGAAGGCCGCGTGTACCTGGGCCGCCGGAACGATAACCCCGTTGAACTCCAGGTCACGGGTGGCGCAGGCGTCGTGGATCACCGTGACGCCGTAGCCAAGATCGGCCGCGGCACGTGCTGCGCCGTCGATGCACATGTGGCTCATGCTACCGACGATCACCAGGCTCTCGATGCCGTATTGGTCAAGGATCGCCTCCAGTTCGGTTTCGCGGAACGCGTTGACGAAGTGTTTGAGTACGACCGGCTCATGGCCGCGGTTGAGGACTTTGCGGTGCAGCTGCGCACCCTCCGAGCCCGGTGTGAAAAACGGCGCGGTGTCAGAGGTGAATTCGTGGCGGATATGCACCACCTGATCACCGGCATCACGGAAGGCCTGGATCACCCGCGCGGCGTTGTCGGCAGCCGCGTCGGCGCCGACCAGCGGCCATTTGCCTTGAGGGAAGTAGTCATTCTGGATATCGACTACGATGAGCGCTTGCTTGGCCATGGGTGTTTCCTCGGATGGGTTGGTGTGGAACGAAGTATTAGGTTTCGCCGGCTGTTCGAGGATTGGCCGCACCGACAATAGAAGGGGGAAAACTGACAATGGGCATAGAACGCGCAGTCGCCGAATTGGGCGTGCTGATCTATCCCGGCGCGCAGATGGCGGCGGTTCATGGTTTGACGGATCTGTTCGGTGTCGCGAATCGCATCGCCGCCGAGCATCAGAGCGCGCAACTGCCATTGTTGCGAGTCAGCCACTGGCAGGCTGATGCCGAGCATGCGCCCCAACGCATTTACGACAGTCATCCCGCTGCCGACGGCGCACTGATAGCGCTGTTGATCCCGCCCTCGATTGGCGGCTTTTCCGAAGGTCAGGCATCGCCTGCGCTGATCCAGTGGATTCGCCAGCAACACGCGGCCGGCGCGACCCTTGGTGGGGTGTGCGTGGGGTCTATTCTGTTGGCCGAAAGCGGTCTGCTCGACGGTCGTCGCGCCACCACTCACTGGACCTCGGCGAAAAAGTTCGCCGAGCGTTACCCGAAGGTCGCGCTCAACGCCGACAAGCCCATCGTCGACGATGGCGACCTGATCACCACTGGCGGATTAATGGCCTGGTCGGAGCTGGGTTTGCGTCTGGTCGACCGTTTGCTCGGTCCGAGCATCGCCACCAGTACCGCGCGCTTTCTGGTGATCGAACACAGCGACAGTGCGAGCGAATGCGGGAGCAACTTCGCACCGATTCTGAGCCATGGCGATGCAGCGATTCTCAAGGTCCAGCACTGGCTGCAAGCCAACGGGGCGGTTGAAGTGTCGCTGAGCGTCATGTCGCAGCAGGCAGGGCTGGAAGAGCGGACGTTCCTGCGGCGCTTTCGAGCCGCGACCGGTTTGAAACCGACCGAGTACTGCCAGCACCTGCGAGTCGGCAAGGCCCGGGAAATGCTCGAATTCACCAACGGCACCATCGATCACATCGCCTGGAACGTCGGCTACTCGGACCCGAGTGCGTTTCGCGCCACGTTCAAAAAAATCACCGGCCTGGCACCGAGCGATTATCGAGCACGGTTTGGAGTGACCGCCCCTGCACGGGTATAAGCAACACGGCCCCCGTAGCAGCCTGCATTGCTCGATCGTTCCCACGCTCTGCGTGGGAATGCAGCCCATGACGCTCCGCGTCACAAAGCGGACGCAGAGCGTCCATTGAGGTATTCCCACGCAGAGCGTGGGAACGATCGGTCTGTAGATCAGTGTTGTATCAGCTTTCTGCGAACTTCGGTCGCTGCTGCTTGATCCAGTTCCAGCCAGTAATGCTGCGCACCGGCGATCTCGGCGGCGGCCGGCAGGCCATCGCGGTACACCAGCCGGTTGCTGGCGAGGGCGGGGACTTTGTGCCCCGGCAGCAGAGTGCCGGCAAGGTTCAACGGGTCGACGCCGCAAACACTGATCAGGCTGCCGTCATGCGGGCGGCGGCGCACTTCGCGCAGCAGCGGGATCGCTTCGGGCAAGGCAAATTGTTCCCCCGCCAGACCGCTGACAAAACGCCCGCCGCGAATCTCTCCACGTGCCTCCAGCCGGTGAAAGGTGCGCAGCAATTCGCGCCAGCTCGGCAGCCAGTCGGCCTCGCGTTCCAGTAGCCGCCAGAACACCACGCCGTAACGCCTGAGCAAGGTCAGGGCGATGTGTTCGAGGGTTTCGCTCGGGGTGCCACGGTTATCCACAACCGGCGGCGTCGATTGACGGCGCAACAAGGCCCAGCGCCCGGCATCGTCCATTCCACCGACAAACGCCCCGCGTCCCCGTCGGCTGCTGCGCGCCTGGCGTTTGCTGGCCGGTGTAATCAACGCGCGCAGGCCGGCGAAGCTGTCGGCGTTGACCAGCCCGGCGCCGACCAGTTCCTGCAAGGCGATCTCCAGTTCACTGCGTAGCAGATGGGCTTCGTGTAGCAGCTCATCGAAGAACAGCGCGCCATGTTGGCTCAGCGCTTGATGGACTTTCTGCGTTTTGGGCGACAGCTCGCTGACCTCCGGTGGCTCGGTCAGGCTGCTCCAGAGCGGGACCTGCGCCCGTGGCAACAACACAATCGGCGTGCTGCGCAGCGCTGCGCTAGTGGCTTTGTTGCGCACCGTCAGCCGGGTCCAGACCAGTTTGCCGCTGCGGCACAGCTCATCCAGCCACGTCGATGAATAGTTCTTGAGCCGCGCCGGCAGAAGATCGCTGTCCCAGGCAGACGCGGCCGCTGGGTAGCCTTCGAACTGACTGACAATCGCCGGCAACACCGCGCTGCCCTGGCCTTGGGTTGCTGGCGACAGATGCTGCCAGTCAAACAGAAAACGCATGAAGTCCTGCAATGCCACGGGCTCGATTTCCCGCCGCAGGCGTTTGACCGTGTAGCGATGAATGCGCGCCAGCAAATGCCGTTCGCACCATTCTTCCTGCGTGGCCGCAGGGCTGAAGCGCCCGCGCAGCACATAACCTTCGCGCTCCAGTTGCGCCAGCGCTTGAGTGACGTGAGCAGTCGAAAGCCCCAGCGGTTGAGCAATCGCATGAATCGGCAGCGGACCAAATGCACCGAGGCGAGCGCGGATCAGTTCGACCAGCGCCTCGTCGGTGCCCCAGGCTTCATCGAAACCCGGCAAGGCCTGCAACGGCGGTAACAACACGGCGTGTGGGTAGATTGCTTGCAGGCAGGTCAGGCGCTCCAGTGCCAGCCATATCGCTTGATCTGCGTTGATCCGCAAGCGGCTGGCGCGCCCTCCATTCGCCAGGGTTTGCAGCCAGTGCGGCCACTGCGGATTGGCCTGCGCTTCGGCGTCGCTGATGGCGGCCAGGCTCATCAGCGCTTCATGCATTTCATCGACGCTGGTGGGCTGCGGCCAGGCCTCATCGCGCACCGATTGAATGGCCTCGGCATCCAGCGCGCCGAGGTCATCGGTCGATTGCGGGTCGCTCCAGCGGCGATTGAGCACCGCCTGTGTGCGACGTTCTTCCAATGGCGCATCGTCGAGAAAGGTGTAGGGCCGAGCGCTGAGAATTTCCGCCGCCAGCGGCGAGGGCGCGGGCAAGTCGCGGCTGATCAAGCGCACTTCACCGCGTTCCATGCGCCGCAACAGCGCCAGCCAGCCATCGCAGTCCATGGCTTCGTGCAGGCAATCGTCGAGGGTTTGCTCGACTAGCGGGTGGTCGGGAATTTCGCGCTCGCCGACGAGGTTTTCCAGGCAGGCGATCTGGTCGGGAAACACGCTGGCGATCAGGTCTTCGCTTTTCATCCGCTGGATCTGCGGCGGCACTTTGCGTCCGCCGCTGTACCGCGGCAACGCGAGGGCAACGCCGGCGTTCCAGCGCCAGCGCACGCCGAATAGCGGCGCGTCGAGTACGGCTTGAATCAGGATCTGTTCGGCAGTGTTGCTGTGCAGATAACGCCAGACCTCGTCCAGCTCGAAACTGTGGCTGGTGGACAGCGACAAGACGATTGCGTCTTCGCTGGCGGCAGCCTGCAGTTCGAAGTTGAAGGTGCGGCAAAAGCGCTTACGCAGGGCCAGGCCCCAAGCGCGGTTGATGCGGCTGCCGAACAGCGAGTGAATGATCAGTTGAGTGCCGCCGGACTCGTCGAAAAACCGCTCCATCAGCAGCGTGTCCTGAGACGGCAGGGCACCGAGCGTCAGCCGGGCGCGGGCGAGGTATTCCACCAGTTGTTCGGCGCTGGCGAGGTTCAGGCCGAGGGTTTCGGTCAGCCAGTCGATGCTCGGTTGTACATCGCCGGGCGTGGCACCCAGCAGCTCATCAAGATACGCATGCAGGCGCGCCACGGCGAGCGACAATTCGGCACTGCGCCCTGGCGCCTCACCGAGCCAGAAGGGGATGGTCGGCGGCTGTCCCTGAGCGTCCTCGACGCGGATCTTGCCGGTTTCGACCCGCAGGATCCGGTACGAAGTGTTGCCCAGCTGAAAGACATCGCCAGCGATGCTTTCCACGGCGAAGTCTTCGTTGACGCTGCCGATGTTCAGCCCTTGCGGCTCCAGCAGCACACTGTAATCGGCGTTGTCGGGAATCGTCCCGCCACTGGTCACCGCCGTCAGTTTGGCGCCGCGCCGGCCACGTAATGTGCGAGTCACCGCGTCGCGGTGCAGGTAAGCGCTGCGGACTCCCTGGCGGCCGTTATAGCCTTCGGCGAGCATCTGCAGCAGCGCTTGATAGTGTGTGTCGTCGAGATCGGTATAGGGCGATGCGCGGCGTACCATTTCGAGCAGGGCCTGCTCCTGCCATTCCTGGCAACTGACCTCGGCGACGATCTGCTGTGCCAGTACGTCCAGCGGCGCGGTGGGGATCAGCAAGGTATCGAGTTCGCCCCGGCGCACGCAGTCGAGCAGGGCAGCGCATTCGATCAGGTCATCGCGGGTGGTGGCGAACAGGCGGCCCTTGGGTGTGCCGCCGACCTGGTGCCCGGAGCGTCCAACCCGTTGCAGAAACCCGGCGATCGAACGTGGTGAGGCGATCTGGCAGACCAGATCGACATCGCCGATGTCGATGCCCAGTTCCAGCGACGCGGTGGCGATCAGCACTTGCAGATCGCCACGCTTGAGCCGCTGTTCGGCATCGAGGCGAAACTCCTTGGCCAGGCTGCCGTGGTGGGCGGCGACTGCGTCTTTGCCCAGACGCTCGCTGAGATGACGGCTCAAGCGTTCGGCCAAGCGTCGGGTGTTGACGAAAATCAGCGTGGTCCGGTGCTCGCGTGCCAGTGTGGCGATCCGGTCGTAGACCAGCTCCCAGACATCGTTGGCCATCACCGCCGACAGCGGCACCGGCGGCACTTCGATGCCCAGGTCCCGCCGGCGGGCGTGGCCGATATCGACGATTTCGCACGGACGGTTTGTGCCCACCAGAAAGCGCGAAACCGCTTCGATGGGTTTTTGCGTGGCAGACAGGCCGATGCGCATCAGTGGCTCGCAGCACAAGGCCTGTAAACGCTCCAGGCTCAGGGCCAGGTGGCTGCCGCGTTTGCTGCCGGCGATGGCGTGGATTTCGTCGACGATCACTGTGCGGGTGCTGGCGAGCATGCGCCGGCCAGAGTCGGAGCCGAGCAGCACGTACAGCGACTCCGGGGTGGTAACCAGAATGTGCGGCGCGCTTTTGCGCATCGCCGAGCGGTCCTTTTGCGGAGTGTCGCCAGTGCGCACGGCGGTGTTGATCTGTAATTCGGGGAAGCCCAGTTGTCGCAGTTGCTCGGTGATACCGGCCAGCGGGTTTTGCAGGTTGATCTGAATGTCGTTGGACAGCGCCTTGAGGGGCGAGACGTAAACCACCAGGGTTTCGTCGGGTAATTCGCCACCGTGGGCCAGGCCTTGATGGACCAGGTCATCGATGACCGCAAGAAACGCCGTGAGGGTTTTGCCGGAGCCGGTGGGTGCGGCGACCAGCGTCGAACGGCGTTGGCGAATCAACGGCCACGCGCCGGCTTGCGCGGCGGTGACCGCCGGGAAGGTGCTGTTGAACCAGGCGCGGACGGCAGGGTGAAAGCCTGCCAGGGCGCTGTCGGCTGATACGGGGAGGTTCATGGGGTAATTTATGCGGCTGGGTGGCTGAAGATGCAAGTTTCTGTGGCTGATTGGTGACCCCGTGGCGAGGGAGCTTGCTCCCGCTGGGCTGCGAAGCGGCCCCAAAGCTTGTCATCGCGATTTGTCAGGCACACCGCATCGGCCCATTGCGCCTGCTTCGCAGCCGAACGGGAGCAAGCTCCCTCGCCACAAGGGGGGCGTCAAACCGGAGGATCTACACTTTACGAGTGACGGTTGCGCTTTAAACCCGCAAAATGCAACGATTCTGGCAATTCTCAACGGCAAGGCCTGCGGGCTGTGCCGATAAAATCATCGTTCCAAACAGACTGGGCCTGCTGACTCTATGCGAATGCGCCTTATGTTACTGGGTGGCGGAAATGCCCTTGGGCAGGCGCTGATTCGCCTCGGTGCAGAGGAAGACATCGGTTTCCTCGCCCCCCGTCCACCGCAAGACGGCTGGGACGCCGCTAGCCTGACGCAGCTGCTTGACGATACTCGTCCGGACGCGCTGATCAATCTCGCCTACTACTTCGACTGGTTTCAGGCGGAGAGCGTGGCCGAGGCGCGTTTGGCCGCTCAGGAGCGGGCGGTCGAGCGGCTGGCCGAGTTGTGCCAGCATCACAATATTGTCCTGGTGCAGCCTTCCAGCTATCGGGTATTCGATGGCTCGCGAGCGACGGCCTACAGCGAAAAAGACGAACCGGTGCCGCTGGGGCTGCGTGGCCAGGCCTTGTGGCGTATCGAGCAAAGCGTGCGCGCGACCTGTCCGCAACATGTGATGCTGCGTTTTGGCTGGCTGCTCGATGACAGCGTCGACGGCACCCTGGGGCGTTTCCTCGCGCGTGCCGAGCTGCCTGAAGAACTGCTGATGGCCGATGACCGGCGTGGCAACCCGACACCGGTGGACGATGCTGCGCGGGTGATCATTTCGGTGCTCAAGCAACTCGATTGCGCAGCGCCACTGTGGGGCACTTACCATTACGCCGGGCATGAGGCGACCACGCCGCTGGCGCTGGGGCAGGCGATCCTCGCCGAAGCGCGCACTCTGCACCCGCTGGCCATTGAAGCACCGACCGCGCAGGCTCACGCCGCGCGGCCGGATGCCGCCGAAGAACCGCAGCACGCGGTACTCGCCTGCAAGAAAATTCTGCACACCTTCGGGATCAAGCCGCGCGCCTGGCGCGCAGCGCTCCCGGGCTTACTGGATAGGTTTTATCGTCATGGCTGATGGCCCTGTTTTGATCACCGGCGGTGCCGGTTTCATTGGTTCGCACCTTGCTGACGCTTTGCTCGCCAAGGGGCATTCGGTGCGTATCCTCGACGACCTGTCCACCGGTAAACGCAGCAACCTGCCACTGGACAATCCACGGGTCGAACTGATCGAAGGTGACGTCGCCGATGCCGCTCTGGTGGCGCAGGTAATGGTCGGTTGCAGCGCGGTGGCGCATTTGGCCGCTGTGGCGTCGGTTCAGGCATCGGTGGATGATCCGGTGCGCACTCACCAGAGCAATTTCATCGGCACCTTGAACGTCTGCGAAGCGATGCGTCAGGTCGGCGTCAAGCGCGTGCTGTTCGCCTCAAGCGCAGCGGTCTACGGCAATAACGGTGAAGGCGAGTCGATCGACGAAGAGACCACCAAGTCGCCGCTCACGCCGTATGCCGCAGACAAACTGGCAGGCGAGTACTACCTCGACTTCTACCGTCGTCAGCACGGTCTGGAACCGGCAATTTTCCGTTTCTTCAACATCTTCGGCCCGCGTCAGGATCCGTCATCGCCGTACTCCGGGGTGATCAGCATTTTCAGCGAGCGGGCGCGCAAAGGCCTGCCAATCACCGTGTTTGGTGACGGTGAACAGACCCGCGATTTTGTCTATGTCGAAGACCTGGTCGACCTGCTGGTGCAGGCGATTGAAATGCCGACGCTTGAAGTGGGCGCGGTGAATGTCGGTTGGAACCAGGCGACGACCCTCAAGCAAATGCTCCAGGCGTTGGAGGAAGTGGTGGGGCAGTTGCCACCGATTGCCTACGGCCCGGCACGCTCCGGTGACATCCGCCATTCGCGAGCGAACAACCAGCGTCTGTTGCAGCGCTTCACCTTTCCCGAGCAGACGCCAATGAGCGTCGGGCTGGCGCGGTTGTTGGGGCGCTGAGTTTTTCGCAGTCATGAAAAAGGCGCCTTTCGAGGCGCCTTTTTTATGCAGCGGGTTTAGAACTTGTAACCCAGACCCACCATGTAGATCCACGGGTCCACGTCGATGTTGACCTTGGCGCGGGTGCCGGGGGCGACTGCGTTGTTGTCCACGTAGCCGGTGGTGTCGATGTCAATGTAGCGCACCTGGCCGTTGAGCATGATGTGGTCGGTCAGCATGTAATCGGCACCGACCTGCCATGCGAGGCCCCAGGAGTTTTTCGTCTTGAAGTTGCTGAAGCCGTTGGCTTGCGCTTCGTTACTGAGCTTTTCGTCGTAGATCCAGGTGTAGTTGATACCGGCGCCCACATACGGCTGGAATGCAGACTTGTTGTTGAGCGGGTAGTAAACCACGCTCAGGGTTGGCGGCAGGTGTTTGAGGGTGCCGAGCTTACCGTTGGCCGCGCCCAGGGAGGTGCCTTTGAGGTTCACATCATGCTGGAACGGCGAGGCGGCGAGCAGCTCGATGCCGATATCGGGGGTGAGCATGTACGCGAAGTTCAGGCCCAGCTGCGTGTTGCTGTCCATGGTCGCCTTGCCACCCAGATCGGCACCCGCCAATGGACCGCGATCAACCTTGACGCTGGAACTGCCGGCTGTCGGGTTGACGGTGATCGCACCGGCCCGAACGATGATGTCACCGGCTTCATGGGCCTGGGCGAAGGGGGTTGCAAGCGCGAATGCAATGAGGGACGCGCTGAGCAATGACTTGTGCATGGGGGCTCCAAAGGAAGATTCAAATTCTGTATCTCCAATGGTACGAAGCGTCAGGAACGACGCTTTTGACTCAGCTCAATGAAACAGTGATGGCCCCTGAAAGATCGCAGCCTGCGATCTTGGCGGTACCAACGATACGAATGACTACCGGATTCACTCCGGCAATTCGTACACGTAGATCTTGTCCGCATCCATCTGATACCCGGCATCCGCCAATTCGCTGGTCGACGCCTTGACCTGCATTGCACCTTCAATCCAGTACGGCTGGTAGAGCTCGTCGAGCTTCACCCCAACCTTGCTTTTGACGTGGACGATCTGGTTCGACGGCGGAGGTGGCACGTGGATGCATGCGCCGAAATACGGCACCAGCAGAAAATCGGTGGTGCGACCTTCCTCGCTGACTTCCAGCGGCACGATGTAACCCGGCAAGCGTATGTTCTGGCCGTCGAGGTTTTTCACCACTGGCGCATTGGGCATGTCTTGCTTGGCCGCCGGTGCGGACTCGGCGGACAGCGCGCTGCTCATCTGCGACAGGTCGTGCAGCGGTTTCATGTTCGGCACTTCTGCCGGCGCGTCGGGCGGGATCATTTGCGCCCAGGTCAGGTCTTTCGGTGCAGCCGCCCACAGGGGCAGGGCGACCAGCATCAACAGCGCAGGCAGGGCGCGGAGCATCTTCAGTGTCCTCATAAACGGATCGACAGACCATCGGCCAACGATTGGCGATAGGCGCGCCAGGCCGGCACGCTGCCCATCAGCAGCGCGGCGATCAGGATGCCACCGAGCAGCGTCCATTCATACTCGCTTGGCCAGGCCAGCGGCAGGTACAAGCCGTAGGTCGATTGCACGTAACCCTGAGCCGTAGCGATGCACACATACAGCAGCGCCAGGCCCGCAATCACCCCGGACAGCGCCAACGCAAAGGCTTCCAGCACCAGCAGCGTTGCAATGTGCCACGGCCGGGCGCCGACCGAACGCAGGATCGCCATCTCTCGGCGACGTTCGTTGAGGCTGGTGAGAATCGCCGTGAGCATGCCGATCAACCCGGTCAGCACGACGAACAGCGACACCACGAACAGCGCTTTTTCAGCGGTGCCCATCAGGCTCCAGAGCTCCTGCAAGGCGACGCCCGGGAGGATCGCCAGCATTGGCTCGCCACGGAATTCATTGATCTCGCGTTGCACGGCGAAGGTCGAAATCTTGTTGTTGAGACCGAGCATGAACGCGGTGATGGCTTGCGGCGTGAGGTCCATGTTGCGCGCCTGATCGGCGCTGATACGACCGTTGCCCTGAGCCGGTACACCGTTGTGCCAATCGATGTGAATCGCCTCCATACCGCCGAGGCTGATGTGCAACGTGCGGTCGACCGGAGTGCCGGTGCGTTTGAGGATGCCGACCACGGTGAACGGTTTGTCATCGTGCTTGACCAGGCTGATCACTGCCACGCCGTGAGCCAGCACCAGTTTGTCGCCGAGTTTGTAATGCAGCGCATCGGCCACTTCGGCACCCAGCACCACTTCGAACGGATCCGTGGCAAACGCCCGGCCGCTGGCCAGTTGCAGGTTTTGCTGATGGCCGTACTGGTAATGCTGGAAGTAGGCATCGGTGGTGCCCATCACTCGATAACCGCGATGCGAGTCACCGAGGGAAATCGGGATCGCCCATTTCACTTTCGGGTTGTTGGCGAAGTGCTCGAAGCTGTCCCAACGGATGTTGTTGGTGGCGTTGCCGATGCGGAACACTGAGTACAGCAACAGGTTCACCGAGCCTGAGCGCGCGCCGACAATCAGGTCGGTGCCGCTGATGGTGCTGGCAAAGCTGGCCTTGGCTTCGGTGCGCACCCGTTCCACCGCCAACAGCAGGCAGACCGACAGGGCGATGGCGAACGCGGTGAGGATCGCGGTGAAGCGGCGGTTAGCCAGGCTGGCCATGGCTAGACGAAACAAATACATTTCAGACCTCGAGCGGCGTGGCGGCGCGATTGAGTTCGGCCAGCGACAGGTGACGATCGAACAGCGGCGCCAGGCTCTGGTCGTGGCTGACGAACAGCAGGCTGGAACCGGCTTCGCGGCACTCGGCGAACAGCAAACGGATAAATGCCTCACGGGCGTCGTAGTCGAGCGCCGAGGTCGGTTCGTCGGCGATCACCAGCTCTGGCTGACCGATCAGCGCGCGGGCAGCGGCGACCCGTTGCTGTTGGCCGATGGACAACGAGTCGGCGCGGCGGCCGAGCATGTTTTCATCCTTGAGCCCCAGGTGCGCGAGTAAGGTCGCAGCGGCCTGGTCAATGCTGCCGTGGCGCTGAGTCGCGCGGCTGGCGCGCAGTTTGGAGAAGTGACACGGTAGTTCGACGTTCTCGCGCACCGAGAGAAACGGCAGCAGGTTGAACTGCTGGAAGATGTAGCCCGTGTGGTCGACCCGAAAGTGATCGCGGGCGCCGGCCGACAGTTCGGTCAGCTCCTGGCCGAGCAGGCGAATGCTCCCGCGATTGGGCTTCTGCACGCCACCGAGCAGGCCGAGCAGGGTGGTCTTGCCACTGCCGCTGGGGCCTTTGAGAAACAGCGTTTCACCGGGCTCCAGGCGAAACGCCGGGATATCCAGTAAAGGCGGATGACCGGGCCAGTTGAAGCCCAGGTCTGACAGTTCGATGAGTGCTTGGGTCATGTGAAACCGGCCAGATTGGAAGTGAACCCTGTGGGAGCGGGCTTGCTCGCGAAAGCGGTGGGTCAGTCAACATCAATGCTGAATGATAAATCGCCTTCGCGAGCATCGGAACGCCGCCCGGCCCGCTCCCACATTAGTTTTGGGGTGGATCAGAATTTCAGCGCCGCAGCCTTCGAGGTCACTTCAACCCCTTGCTGGCCGCTTGGGCTGATGAGTTGTACCTGAATTTTCTGCGTCGCGGGGAAGGTCATGAACACTTGCGACAAGTCCAGGGTCTTCAGCGCGCCAGGGGCGGCGCAGGTGAATTGGTAGTGCGCGTGGATTTCGCTGTGATCGTGGTGATGCTCTTCGGCGGCTGCGCCTTTACCGTCAGTCGCGTGGTCGTCATCGTCGTCATGATCATCGGTATCCGGTTTATCACCGAACAGCGGGCTGTTCAGTTCTTGCTGACTGACTACGCAGTTGGCCGCTTTTGGCAGACTGAACAGCACCAGCGGTTTCTCCAGTTGCGCACGGGTGGCGGCGACTTTGGCCTTGTCTGCATCAGTGCTGGCAACGTGTTCGAAGCCCACCAGGTTCATCGCCGGGCTTTCCAACTCCAGTTCCAGGGTCTGACCGTCCAGCGCCGCGTTCAAACGCCCGACGCCGTGTTCGTGGGCGCCCAGGCTGCCGTGTTCATGTTCGTGATCATGAACTTCAGCGGCCTGAGCGATAGCCAGCGGCAACAGGGCAAACGGCAAAGCGAGTAACAGACGGCGCATGGAATCTCTCCGGGAAGGAAGATGAAAATTTTGTTATGTAATCTTATAACAAGAATGGCGAGAGTTTGACTGTCCGCTTGGCGTTGCGCAAGACGCGTGGGAGCATGTTCGTCATAAACCTGAGGAAACCCCAATGTTGCGCATTCGTGGAAGCATCGGCGATTGGCCGGTGGATTTGACCCTGGAATTGGACGATGGGGACTGGGCGCGGCTTGGCGCGCAGTTGCTGGTAAGCAAATCAGAAAGCGGTGCAGCGGTGGCCGAACCGGTGGTCAAACCGGTCAATCAGGATGAGCTGCTGTGGCAGCTCGCCAAGGATCTGCTGCGCAAGTCCGGCCAACTGACGGGGCCGGATTTGCTGGAGCAACTGGAGGGTTTGACCGGCAACACCTTCGCCGGTAAACGTCTGCTGGTGCGCTTGCGCCATAGTGCAGAGGTCAAGGTCGTGAGCGGCGGGGATACGCCGCTCTACAGTTGGATCGAGCAGGCCTAGTAGAGCGCTGCAAACAGCTTGCGGCGATAAACGGTCACCAACGGGTGATCGTTGCCCAGCAGTTCGAACACTTGCAGCAGGGTCTTGTGCGGCAACCCTTCGCTGTAACTGCGATTGCGGATGAACAGCTTGAGCAGAGAGTCCAGTGCCGGTTCGTATTGTTGGCGGGCCAGTTGCTGTATCGCCAACTGATAGACGGCTTCATCGTCCTGCGGGTTTTGCGCCAGGCGCGATTTCAGGTCGGCGACATCCGGCAAGTCAGCGGCCTGGCCGAGAAACTTGATCTGCGCCTTGGCGCCGGCCAATGCGGCTTTGTGTTCATCGCTTTTCACCGCATCGAGCACGGCCTGGGCTTCACTCAGCTCGCCACGTTCGGTTAGGCAGCGCGCGTAGAGGATCAACGCGCGGGCGTTGGTATTGTCCTCACCCAGCAGCACTTTCAGCATGGCTTCGGCATCCGCGAAACGACCTTCGTCGAACAGCGCCTGAGCCTGTTCGAATGGGTCAGCGGCGGCCGGCGGTGGCATTTGCACGTGCGGCTCAAGCAGTGCGCGGACAGCGGATTCAGGCTGCGCGCCGGCAAAGCCGTCCACCGGCTGACCGTCCTTGAACAGCACTACTGTCGGCAGGCTGCGAATGCCAAAGCGCGAAACGATGTCCGGCTCGACGTCGCAGTTGACCTTGGCCAGCAGCAACTCGCCCTGATAGCTCTCGGCGATGGTTTGCAGCATCGGCATCAGCGCCTTGCACGGCGCACACCATTCAGCCCAGAAATCCACCAGCACCGGCTTGTGGAACGAGTTCTCGATCACCGACTGGTCGAAATCGGCAGTAGTGGCGTCGAAGATATACGGCGTGTCTTGACTCATGGGGAATCTCGAAGAAAACGTGAATGGGGGAACTATAAGGCTTGGCGGGGGGCGCTGAAAGCGGGGCGCACTGATCGTTCCCACGCTCTGCGCGGGAATGCCTCCTGTGACGCTCTGCGTCACGCCGTCAAAGGGACGCGGAGCGTCCCGGGCTGCGCGTTACCACGTAGAGCGTGGGAGCAATCATCTCCGGGAAGCGTGGTACAGGCTCACATGCCGAAATTCTTCTGGTTCGGCCAGGTCCGGCAATGTCATTGCCTCAAGCATTTCCAGCCGCTGGTACAACGGATGACGGAAATCCCGAACTCGTGAATCCGCCACCAACGCCTCGCGGCCACGGCTGAGAAACTCATCGAGTAACGGCAGGTTGGCCCGGTCGTACAACACGTCGGCCACCAGAATCAGATCAAAACGATCGGCCTCGGCAAAAAAGTCTGTCGAGTAGCTGAGCTGGACGTCATTAAGTTCGGCATTCGCCCGGCAGGCTGCAATTGCCAATGGATCAAGATCACAGGCCACCACTTCCAGCGCCCCGGCCTTGACCGCTGCAATCCCCGCCACCCCGGAGCCGGCGCCGAAATCCAGCACGCGCTTGCCGGCAACCCACTGCGGATGCTCCGCCAGGTAACGGGCCATCGCCAGGCCGCTGGCCCAGCAAAAGCTCCAGTACGGTGGCTCGTGCAGAATGCGCCGGGTTTCTTCCGGGCTGAAGGCGCGGTCCATGTTGTCGCCGTCGATCAGCCAGAGTTTCAACGTGGTCTCAGGCAGCGGACACCGGACCAGCTGGGCATCGCCGAGCAGTTCACTTAACGCCTGTTGCAGGTCGAGCGGTGCATTCATGGCGCTTTGAGGAACTGCAATTGGCCCAGGGCCTGGGTCTTCGGCTCAAAGATGCGTTGCGCCGGCAGGTGCAGGATCAACTGCCCGGACTGGCTGGCGCGACCCCGCAGTTCGACGCGTGCACCGACCGGGAACGAGTCGGGATTGAATCGCAGATGGAATGGCAGAGCCTTGTTGTTGCCGATCAGGTTGGCGCTGGCGAGCAATTGCTGCGGCCGGGAGCGTTCGTCGATCACCAGCAACGCCAGTTCAACCTCGGCGCCGGCCGGCACGCCCTGCAAGGTGCCGCTCAATTCTCGTTGATACGCGGGTAGCGGTCCGAGGTCGGCTGAGGCCTGGGCTTTCTTCTGGGCCATCTCCGGCGCAGGGCCTGGGGTCGGTGCCGCCGGTTTGGGTGCGCTACTGCTACACGCGACCAGCAGGCCGACGAGACTGAGTAAAACAAGCGGTCGTAGCGGCATTTGCGGCTCCAGCAAAGTGAAATCCATCGATCAGACAATATAGCTCGTCTGTATACCGCAAACCCTATGGCTTGTCTTGCCAGTGGGATGCGCTACCATGGCCCTCCCTTTTTTTGTTGCCTGCCACCATGCACTGTCCCTTCTGCGGTGCCAACGACACCAAGGTCATCGACTCGCGTCTGGTCGCCGAGGGCGAACAGGTGCGCCGTCGGCGCGAATGCCTGGCCTGCGGCGAACGTTTCACGACGTTCGAAACCGCCGAACTGGTGTTGCCGCGCCTGATCAAAACCGACGGCAGCCGTCAGCCGTTCGACGAAGAAAAACTTCGCGCCGGCATGCAGCGTGCGCTGGAGAAGCGCCCGGTGAGCGTCGAGCGTCTTGAATCGTCGCTGGTACACATCAAACACAAACTGCGCGCCACCGGCGAGCGCGAGGTCAAATCCCTCGTGGTCGGTGAACTGGTGATGGCCGAGCTGCAAAAGCTCGATGAAGTCGCCTACATTCGTTTCGCTTCGGTGTATCGCCGCTTCCAGGACCTCAATGAGTTCCGCGAAGAGATCGATCGCCTGGCCCGTGAGCCGGTAAAAGAATGAGCATCTCCCCGGAACAACAGGTCCTCGACGCCCATTACATGGCGCGTGCGCTGGAACTGGCGCGCAAAGGTCACTACACCACCCATCCCAACCCTCGAGTGGGTTGCGTGATCGTGCGTGACGGGCAGATTGTCGGCGAAGGCTGGCATGTGCGCGCCGGCGAACCGCATGCCGAAGTCCACGCCTTGCGCGACGCCGGCGAAAACGCCCGCGGTGCCACCGCCTACGTCACGCTGGAACCGTGCAGCCATCATGGCCGCACACCGCCGTGCGCCGATGCGCTGGTGAACGCCGGCCTGGCGCGAGTGGTTGCGGCGATGCAGGATCCGAACCCGGAGGTTGCCGGCCGCGGCCTGCAGCGTCTGGAGCAGGCGGGCATCGAGACCCGCAGCGGCGTGCTCGAAGGCGAGGCGCGCAAGCTCAATGAAGGTTTTCTCAAACGCATGGAACACGGCTTGCCGTTCGTGCGGGTGAAGTTGGCGATGAGCCTCGACGGTCGCACCGCCATGGCCAGCGGCGAAAGCCAATGGATCACCGGCCCCGCCGCCCGCTCTGCCGTGCAGCGTCTGCGGGCTCAGGCCAGCGTCGTGTTGACCGGTGCCGACACGGTGCTGGCCGATGACGCGCGCTTGACCGTGCGTGCCGACGAGTTGGGCCTGGATGCCGAGCAAACTGCGCTCGCCATGAGCCGCCCGCCGCTTCGCGTGCTGATCGACGGCCGCCTGCGCGTGCCGCTCGATGCGCCGTTTTTCAAGGCTGGCCCGGCGCTGGTCGCCACCTGTGTCGCGGTGGAAGAACAATACGCCAACGGCCCTGAATGCCTGATCGTGCCCGGCGATGATGGCCAGGTCGACCTGCGCAAGCTGCTGGTCGAACTCGCTGCCCGTGGTGTCAACGAAGTGCTGGTGGAAGCCGGCCCGCGTCTAGCTGGAGCGTTTGCCCAGCAAGGGTTGGTGGACGAATTCCAGATCTTCATCGCGGGCAAGTTCCTTGGCTCCACGGCGCGACCATTGCTGGACTGGCCACTCGCGCAAATGAAGGATGCGCCAGAGCTGAAAATCACAGAAATCCGCGCGGTGGGCGATGACTGGCGAGTCATTGCCATCCCCATGCCATCGGCGAGCGTATAATTCTCGGCCATTGCTACAGCACTGGCCCAGTTCTCGAGGAGGACTCCATGTTTACCGGCATCATCGAATCCATCGGCAGCATCCGTGCATTGACCCCAAAAGGTGGTGATGTGCGGGTTCACGTAGAAACCGGCAAGCTCGACCTGAGCGACGTCAAGCTCGGCGACAGCATCGCGGTCAACGGCGTTTGCCTGACGGCGGTTGAACTACCGGGCAATGGCTTTGCAGCGGACGTCAGTCGCGAAACCCTCGACTGCACCGCCATGAGTGACCTGAAAAGCGGCAGCCCGGTCAACCTGGAAAAAGCCCTGACCCCGACCACCCGCCTCGGTGGGCACCTGGTCAGCGGTCACGTCGACGGTGTCGGCGAAGTGGTTGCGCGTACCGAGAATGCCCGTGCCGTGGAGTTCCGCATTCGTGCGCCGAAAGACCTGGCCAAATACATCGCCCATAAAGGCTCGATCACGGTCGACGGCACCAGCTTGACGGTGAATGCGGTCGATGGCGCCGAGTTCTTGCTGACGATCATTCCGCACACCCTGAGCGAAACCATCATGGCGTCTTACCAGCCAGGTCGCCGGGTCAACCTTGAGGTCGATCTGCTGGCCCGTTACCTGGAGCGTCTATTGCTGGGTGACAAGGCCGCAGAATCCTCGAAGGGCAACATTACCGAAAGCTTTCTGGCCGAGAACGGCTACCTCAATTCCTGAAACTCAATTTTTGAAAGAAGGGGGGTGCCGCGTGGCGCTCAATAGCATCGAAGAACTGGTTGAAGACATCCGCCAAGGCAAGATGGTCATCCTCATGGATGACGAAGACCGCGAGAACGAAGGCGACCTGATCATGGCCGCCGAGTGTTGCCAGCCAGAACATATCAACTTCATGGCCAAGCACGCCCGTGGCCTGATCTGCATGCCGATGAGCCGCGAGCGCTGCGAGCTGCTCAAGCTGCCATTGATGGCACCGCGCAACGGCTCAGGTTTCGGCACCAAGTTCACCGTGTCGATCGAAGCCGCTGTCGGCGTCACCACCGGTATCTCTGCGGCTGATCGTGCGCGCACCGTGCAAGCGGCCGCCGCCAAAGACGCCAAGGCCGAAGACATCGTCAGCCCCGGCCACATCTTCCCGCTGATGGCCCAGGCCGGCGGCACCCTGGCCCGCGCCGGCCACACCGAAGCGGCTTGCGACCTGGCGCGCATGGCCGGTTTCGAGCCGAGCGGAGTGATCTGCGAAGTGATGAACGACGACGGCACCATGTCCCGTCGCGCCGAACTGGAAACCTTCGCCGCTGAACACAACATCAAGATCGGCACCATCGCCGACCTGATTCACTACCGGATGATCCACGAACGTACCGTTCAGCGGATTGCCGAGCAGCCGCTGGACAGCGAACTGGGCCAGTTCAATCTGGTGACCTATCGTGATTCGGTGGAAGGCGACGTGCACATGGCACTGACCCTGGGCACCATTTGCGCCGAAGAACCGACCCTGGTTCGCGTGCACAACATGGACCCGCTGCGCGACCTGTTGATGGTCAAGCAGCCAGGCCGCTGGAGCCTGCGCGCCGCCATGGCCGCGGTTGCCGAGGCTGGCAGCGGTGTGGTGCTGCTGCTCGGTCACCCGCTCGATGGCGACGTGTTGCTGGCGCATATCCGCGAAACCGCCGATCACGCACAGCCGAAAAAACCGACCACCTACAGCATTGTCGGTGCCGGCTCGCAGATCCTGCGTGACCTGGGCGTACGCAAAATGCGCCTGATGAGTGCGCCAATGAAATTTAATGCGATATCCGGTTTCGATCTGGAAGTTGTAGAATACGTGCCCTCCGAATAAAGACCGGCTGTTTTTGTCTTGAATTCGCGGTTCAAATATCACTGAGGGACGCGTACTGAACGCGTCCCGGCTCTTTAAGAGATTTGTCGAATGACCCTGAAGACCATCGAAGGTACCTTCATCGCCCCCAAAGGCCGCTACGCTTTGGTTGTTGGCCGCTTCAACAGCTTCGTTGTTGAAAGCCTGGTAAGCGGTGCTGTTGATGCCCTGGTTCGCCATGGCGTGAGCGAAAGCGACATCACCATCATCCGTGCCCCTGGCGCCTTCGAAATCCCGCTGGTTGCGCAGAAAGTCGCTCAGAAGGGCGAGTTCGCGGCAATCATCGCACTGGGCGCGGTCATTCGTGGCGGTACTCCGCACTTCGAATACGTGGCTGGCGAGTGCACCAAGGGCCTGGCCCAGGTGTCCATGGAATTCGGCGTACCGGTCGCTTTCGGCGTACTGACCGTCGACTCGATCGAGCAAGCCATCGAACGTTCCGGCACCAAGGCCGGCAACAAAGGTGCTGAAGCTGCCTTGTCCGCTCTGGAAATGGTCAGCCTGCTGGCGCAGTTGGAGGCCAAGTGATTAGCGACGAAAGCGATCGTTTCAACCCGCGCGATCCAAAGCCTGCGGATGCTGGCAAACCATCGAAAAGCGTCAAGCGTCGCGAAGCCCGTCAGCTCGCGACCCAGGCGCTGTATCAATGGCACATGGCCAAGCAATCGCTGAACGAGATCGAAGCGCAGTTTCGGGTCGATAACGATTTCACCGATGTCGATGCCGCGTACTTCCGCGAAATCCTCCACGGGGTTCCGGCGCATCGCACCGAGATCGACACCGCGCTCAAGCCATGCCTGGACATCGAAATCGAAGAGCTGGACCCGGTTGAACTGGCGGTTCTGCGCCTGTCCACCTGGGAACTGCTCAAGCGTGTCGACGTGCCTTACCGCGTGGTGATCAACGAAGGCATCGAGCTGGCTAAAGTCTTCGGTTCCACCGATGGCCACAAGTTCGTCAACGGTGTACTCGACAAGCTGGCCCCGCGCCTGCGTGAAGCTGAAGTGAAGGCGTTCAAGCGCTGATCGGCGCTTGAGCTGCCATTGCCATGGGCGAGTTTGAGCTGATCCGCAATTACTTTGCCGTCGCGCCTTGTGCGCAAGGCGGCGAAGGCGTTGACCTGGGAATCGGCGACGACTGCGCCTTGCTCGCTGTTCCCGCAGGGGAGCAGCTGGCAATTTCCACCGACACGCTCGTGGCCGGTGTGCATTTCGCAGACCCTTGCGACCCGTTTCTGCTCGGTCAGCGTTCGCTGGCTGTGGCGGTCAGCGATCTGGCTGCCATGGGCGCCACCCCCATTGCCTTTACCCTTGCCCTGACCTTGCCGACGGTAACCGCCGATTGGCTGGACGCCTTTGCCCGTGGCTTGAACGCCATGGCGCAACACTGCGGTGTACGGCTGGTGGGTGGCGATACCACACGCGGCCCGCTGAGCCTGACCATGACCGTGTTCGGTCGGGTCCCGACAGGCAAGGCACTGACCCGTAGCGGTGCGCAACCCGGTGATCTGGTGTGCGTGGGCGGTGAACTGGGCAACGCCGCCGGTGCATTGTCGTTGGTGTTGGGTAAGCGCGTTGCGCCCGCCGATGTTGCCGAGCCGTTGTTGGCGCATTATTGGTCGCCACAGCCGCAGCTTGAATTGGGCATGGCGTTGCGCGGCAAAGCCACTGCGGCACTGGATATCTCTGACGGTTTGCTCGCCGATTGCGGGCATATCGCCAAGGCCTCGGCTGTCGGCTTGCTGATCGAAAGCGAAAAGCTGCCGCTGTCCACGGCACTGGTGAGCTTTCTCGGTGAGAATGCCGCCCGCGTGGCAGCCTTGAGTGGTGGCGACGACTACGTGCTGGCGTTCACTCTGCCACCCGCGCAACTACCGGGACTGCTCGCCGACGGCTGGCCGATTCACGTTGTCGGGCGGGTCGTGGCCGGGCAGGGCGTGATGCTGCTGGACGCGAACGGGCAAGACATCACCCCGCAAGCCCAGGGTTATCAACATTTTCGGGAGACACCGTGACAGATCATCCCAAGCAGAGCCCGGCAGGACGCGTGCCGCCATCGGTCTGGCGTAATCCCTGGCATTTCCTGGCATTCGGCTTCGGCTCAGGCACCTTGCCCAAGGCGCCGGGCACCTGGGGCTCGCTGGTTGCGCTACCCTTTATCCCGTTATGGCAGATGTTGCCTGACTGGGGTTACTGGCTGATGCTCGGCATCACGATGCTGTTCGGCTTCTGGCTGTGCGGCAAGGTTGCCGACGATTTGCGGGTGCACGACCACGAAGGCATCGTCTGGGACGAAATGGTCGGGATGTGGATCACCCTGTGGCTGGTGCCGGCAGGTTGGTACTGGCTATTGGCGGGGTTCCTGCTGTTCCGCTTCTTCGACATTCTCAAGCCATGGCCGATTCGCTGGATCGACCGACATGTGCATGGCGGCGTCGGGATCATGCTCGACGACGTGCTGGCAGGCGTGTTTGCCTGGTTGGCGCTGCAGGGGCTGGTCCGGTACTTCGCCTGATTGGCTGATTGAGGGGCGAATGGATTGAGGGGCTGGGGGATGGTCGGACGCTGGCTGTGGGTTCTGGTTTTTGGGGTGTTCTGTTCGCTCGCCCGTGCGGCGGATGTGCCGACGACACCGGCCGTGATTCATCTGGCCAGCGAGGACTGGGATGACTACACCGCCGCCGATGGTCATGGGCTGGCCTGGGACATTTTGCGCGCCGTGTTCGAGCCGGCCGGGGTGAAACTGGATATTCGCACCGTGCCTTACACCCGTTCGGTGGGACTGGTGCAGCGTCGTGAAGTGGACGCGCTGGTTGGCTCCTATTCCAATGAGGCCGATCAGGTCCTGTATCCCCACTGGAAATTCGACTCCGATCATATCTATGCCCTGGGCCTTGCGAGCAACCCGGCACCGACTCTGGAGACTCTGGGTGCGTACCGGCTGGCCTGGGTCCGTGGCTATCGCTACGAAAGTTACCTGCCGAACATCCACCGCTATAACCAGATCGAACGCCGCAGCGGAATTTTGCCGATGCTCAAACAGGCTCGGGCGGACTTCTATATCGACGCGCTGATGGAAATCAATGAAGTGCTCGCAGAAGCTGAGGATCCGTCCCTGTACCGACGCACACACTTGACCGAACTGCCGTTGTACCTTGGTTTCGCCGATACACCACGGGCCCGTGCCCTGATGGCGCTGTACGACAAGCGCATGGCGTTGCTGGTCAAAACCGGCCAGTTGAAGCCGATTTTCGAGCATTGGAAACAACCTTACCCGTTTGATGAGAGTGCCAAGCCGGCAGGGCAGTGATCAAACTTTTTGATCGTTATGGCCGATAATTCAGCCTAAGCGTCTGTAGGAACCTGCTGTTACAATGCCGCCTCTGCGAATCTCCAGTACATACAGATCAGGAGCACACCGGTGCCTGTCGTTTTTGTCGCCGCTTCCAAGCTGCCCACGCCTTTTGCGCAATTCACCATGCATGGCTTTCTCGATGAGGCTACTGGCCGCGAGCACGTCGTACTGAGCCTGGGTGATGTCGCCGACGGTGCCCCGGTACTCGGCCGGTTGCACTCCGAATGCCTGACCGGCGACGCCTTGTTCAGCCAGCGTTGCGACTGCGGTTCGCAACTCGAGGCGGCGTTGCAGGCGATCGCCCGCGAAGGTCGTGGCGTGTTGCTTTACCTGCGTCAGGAAGGTCGTGGCATTGGCCTGCTGAACAAGATCCGCGCGTATGAATTGCAAGATGGCGGCGCCGACACCGTTGAAGCCAACGAGCGTCTGGGTTTTGCCGCTGACCAGCGCGACTACGCCATGTGCCTGCCGATGCTTGAGCACCTGGGCGTGAAATCCCTGCGCCTGATGACCAACAACCCACGCAAGGTCAAAGCCTTGACCGACATGGGCATCGTGGTCGCCGAGCGCGTGCCGCTGCACACTGGCCATAATCCGCACAACAAGCTCTACCTGGCGACCAAGGCCAGCAAGCTCGACCACATGATGGGCAACGAGCATCAGGGCGAGGCAGATCGGGCGTGACTCGCGGCCAGGTCCGGCGGAGGCTGTCCGTCAACTGGTGGCAATATTTTGCGCTGGCCTTGCTGCCGCTGCTGGTGATCAACGGCGTGTTCGGCCAGAGCGAGGCGTTTCTGCCCGTGCTGGCGATGCCGTTTTTCATTGCCGGCGTGGCCTCGATGTTTGTCAGCCTGCGGTTTTTCGGCGGCTACAAACACGCCTTGATCGCCACCCAGAAAGCCCTCGATACCCCGGAAGAACCCGCAGCCTGGGTTGCCTTGGCGGCTAAACGCCGTATGGCATTCCTCGTCGCGGCCTTGCCGGCCTGGATCGGTGCACTGGCGGTATTCGTCGGCCTCGAAGCGGTGCCTTTGGTGCTGTTGGCGCTGTCGACCACGGTGCTGTTCTACCTTTACCGTATTCCGCGTCAACTCGGCTGATGCGCCGTTGGCTGGCGGTTCTGCTGCTGGCCGTCAGTGGCTCGGCGGTCGCGGTAGAGCGGGTGGTCAGCCTCGCGCCGTCACTCTCGGAAATCGTCGTTGAACTGGGCTCGGCCGACCTGCTGGTGGGCGTGCTCGATGCTGGCGAGCGTCCTGCAGAACTCAATTCCATTCCTTCTGTTGGTCGTTACGGTCAGCTGGATATTGAGCGCCTGCTCAGTCTCAAACCGGATTTACTGTTGCTCTGGCCTGGCAGTGTCGGCCCGGCGCAGCGTGAGCAACTGAGCCGATTGGGGATCCCGACCTACGTCGCCGAACCGCATAACCTCAAACAACTGACCCGCCAAATCGAAGCGATCGCCCAGCAGCTCGGCCGACCCGAACGTGGGCGCATGCTTGCGGTTGATTTGCGCAAGCAGCTCGACGATTTACGCCAGCGCTATCAGCGCAAAGAACCGCTTCGGGTGTTTTATCAGGTCTGGGATCAGCCGCTCTACACCGTGGGCGGCGGGCAGATCATCAGCGATGCGCTTGAAGTGTGCGGTGCGCGCAACGTGTTCGCCGACATGACCTTGCCAGCGCCGCAGGTCAGTGTGGAGTCAGTGCTTTCGCGTAATCCCCAGGTGATCCTCGCCAGCAGCCAGGCACAGCTCGACGCCTGGAAAGCCTGGCCGCAGATGACCGCGGTGGCTCAGGGGCAATTGCTGTTGGTGGCGGATAAAGGCCTGGAGCGGCCGAGCGGGCAGATGATCGCGGCGACCGCCAAGTTGTGCCGACTCATTGCACCGCAGCGTTGACCTGTGGCGAGGGAGCTTGCTCCCGCTGGGCTGCGAAGCAGCCCCAAATTCAGCAACCGGTTCTAATCAGGCACACCGCATCAACTGGATTACGGTTGCTGCGCACCCGAACGGGAGCAAGCTCCCTCGCCACAGTGGCCAGTGTTGTTTGTTAGATTTCCGGCATCCACGTCACGCCAAACATCAACGCCCGACCTTCTTCCCGATACCCATACTGGCTACCATCATGCTCGTAGAGCGCGCGGCTGTAATTCTTGTTCAGCAGGTTATCGACTTTCATCTCCAGCGTGACCTCGTGACTCGCCGCCCAACGGCTGCGTAACCCGAGCAGGGCGTAACCGCCCAGCGGCTGGCGGTTGTCCTTGTCGTCATAGCTGCCACTCACCGCTTGCCAGCTGGCGCCGAGGCCGAGCCGATCAAACTGACGGTCCAGATCCAGGCTCAAGGTCCGTCGTGCACGGCGGGCCAGCGTGTGGCCGCTGTCTTGATCCCGCGGGTCGATGATCGCAACGCCGAGGTTGCTCTGCCAGCCGAACCACTCCTGCTTGAGGGCGGCTTCGAAACCATTGATCCGCGCCGCCGCGATGTTTTCCGGGCGTGAATGGCTGCCGAGGATGATCGCGTCTTCAAGGTCGGTGCGGTACAGCGAGGCTTCCAGCCGACTGGTTTCGCTCAGCTGACTACGCCACTGCACCTCGTAGCTTTTCGAGGTTTCGGGTTTCAGGTGCGGGTTGCTGAAGTCCGGGTAGTAGAGGTCGTTGAAGGTCGGCGCGCGGAAGCCTTCGCTGTAGCTCAGCAGCACGTCGTTGTCCGGGTTCAATGGCAGGGTGAAGGTGCCGCTCCAGCTATTCTGGCCGCCAAACTGTTGGTTCTGATCGCGACGCAGACCCAGTTCGGTGGAGAAACTTTCCGCCTGGAAACGATGCTGGATAAACACCGCGCGGTTCCAGCGACTGTCTTCGGCAAACGCTGTGCTGCTGTTGACCCGGTCTTCATACCAATCGCCGCCAAGAATCAGGCTGTTCTGCTGGTTCAGCGTCAGGTCGTTCTGCCAGTTCAGCGAGTTGCGGTAAGTGTTGAACACGCTGTGATCGTTGCTGAGTTTGTCGAAGGTCTCTTCGCGGTTTTCGCTGTGGCCCAGTTCCACGCGGGACTTCCACGCATCGTTGATGCGTGCGTCGACATAACTGCTGACGCTACTTACGGTGAAATCGTTGTAGGGCTTTTGCTGGACACTGTTGCCGGAGTTCATGTCGTAGCGACCGAACGGGTTGTCGAACTCGTTTTTGCCACGGTTATCGAGGAGGTTCAGGCCGGCCTCGATATCGTCATTGACGGCATGGCTCAGGCCCAGGCTGACGGACTGGTTGCGATAGGCATCATGGTCGTCATCGCTGGGGTAGGACGTATGAGTGCGATTGATCCCAGCCGTGTCATCGAGGCTGGCACCGAGGTTGAAACGGGTTTGCACGTCGCCCCCGGACAAGCCCAGGCTGCGCTCCCAGGTCTGGTTGCTGCCAAAGCCCATGTGCATGCGCGGTTGCAGGCCTGACTCGGCGCCGCGACGGGTAAAGATCTGAATCACTCCGCCAATCGCGTCACTGCCGTAAATCACCGAGCGTGAACCGCGTAGCACTTCCACGCGCTCGATCTGCTGGATGTTCAGGTGTTGCAGGTTGCTGTCGCCGGACGTCGAGTTACCGATGCGTTGACCGTCCACCAACACCAGCGTTTGCGCTGAATTGGTGCCGCGAATGTAAATCCCCGGCAGGCTGCCGCGTCCGCCACTTTGCGCGACTTGTACACTCGGCACTCGGCGCAGCAGGTCCGTCACGCTGCTCGGTTGCAGGCGGTCGATGTCTTCACGGGTGAACACGGTGCTGGCGGCGCTGCTGTCGTTGCGTGCTTCGACCTCGCGATTGGCGCTGATCAGTACGTCGGGCAGTTTCAGGGCTTGTTCGCGTTCGAAGCTGTCAGCCAAAAGCTGTCCGGCAGGCAAAAGGGACAACGTCAGGGCGAGACGAGGGAGTTTCATGGGCAATCCATTGGCATTTTGGAGCGGATACAAATTCGCGGGGGGGCGAAAACCAATGTGGGAGCGGGCTTGCTCGCGAAGACGGTATGTCAGCCAACATGGATGTCGACTATCAGTCCGCTTTCGCGAGCAAGCCCGCTCCCACAGGGTTTTGCATGAATCCAGAAATTTAGATGTTCAGCAGTTGCAGGCGCTCGCGAATGGACGCTTCGATACCCGCTTCATCCAGACCACACTCGGCGAGCATTTGCGCTGGCTTGGCGTGCTCGACGTAGACGTCCGGCAGGCCTAGATGCAGCATCGACTTGAGGATGTTCTCGCGGGCGAGGAACTCGCTGACCGCGCCACCGGCACCGCCCATGATGGCGTTTTCTTCGATGGTCACCAGCAATTCGTGGCTGCCGGCGATCTTGCGTACCAGCGCTTCATCGAGCGGTTTGACGAAGCGCATGTCGACCACGGTCGCATCGAGTTTTTCAGCGACTTTCAGTGCTTCGGCCAATTGCACGCCGAACACCAGCAGGGCGACGACGCTGCCCTGGCGACGAATCACGCCTTTGCCGATTTCGATCGGTTCGAGGTTCTTCTCGATTGGAGCATTCGGGCCGGTGCCGCGCGGGTAACGCACTGCCGCCGGGCCGTTGTACAGATGGCCGGTGCTGAGCATCTTGCGCAGTTCGTTTTCGTCGCTCGGGGTCATCACCACCATGCCGGGGATGCAGCGCAGGAACGACAGGTCGAAACTGCCGGCGTGAGTCGGGCCGTCTTCGCCCACCAGGCCTGCACGGTCGATGGCGAACAGCACGTCGAGGTTTTGCACCGCGACGTCATGGATCAGTTGGTCGTAACCGCGTTGCAGGAACGTCGAATAGATCGCCACCACCGGTTTGGCGCCTTCGCAGGCCATGCCGGCCGCGAAAGTGACCGCGTGTTGCTCGGCAATCGCCACGTCGAAGTAGCGCAGCGGAAAGCGCTCGCTGAAGGCCACCAGGTCGGAGCCTTCTTTCATCGCAGGGGTAATGCCGACCAGGCGCGGGTCAGCCGCGGCCATGTCGCACAGCCACTCGCCAAACACGCCGGAGTACTTTGGCCCGCCGGCTTTTTTCGGCGCGGCGGCAGGAGCGTCCAGCGGTTCGAGCTTGGTGATCGCGTGGTAACCGATCGGATCGACTTCCGCCGGGGCGAAGCCTTTGCCTTTCTTGGTCACCACGTGCAGGAACTGCGGGCCCTTGAGGTCACGCATGTTGCGCAGGGTGGCGATCAGGGTCGGCAGGTCATGGCCGTCGATCGGGCCGATGTAGTTCCAGCCGAGTTCTTCGAACAGGGTGCCGGGCACCAGCATGCCTTTTGCGTATTCTTCGGTACGACGGGCGATTTCCCAGGCGCCGGGCAGGCGCGACAGGACCTTTTTGCTGCCTTCACGCATGCTGGCGTAAGTGCGGCTGGAAAGGATCTTCGCCAGGTAATTCGACAGCCCGCCAACGTTGCGCGAGATCGACATGTCATTGTCGTTGAGGATCACCAGCATGTTGGCGTTGACTTCCGGCGCATGGTTCAGCGCTTCGAATGCCATGCCAGCGGTCAGTGCGCCGTCGCCGATCACTGCGATCGCCTTGCGATCACTGTTTTGCAGGCGGGCGGCAATCGCCATGCCCAGCGCTGCGCTGATCGAGGTGCTGGAGTGGCCGACGCCAAAGGTGTCGTATTCGCTCTCGGAGCGACGCGGGAAGGCCGCAAGGCCATCCTTCTGGCGCAGGGTGGCCATGCGTTCGCGGCGACCGGTGAGGATCTTGTGCGGATAGGCCTGATGACCTACGTCCCACACCAGCCGGTCGTCCGGGGTGTCGAAAACGTAATGCAACGCGATAGTCAGCTCGATGACACCCAGGCCAGCACCGAAATGCCCGCCGGTCTGACCGACCGTGTAGAGCAATTCCAGGCGCAACTCATTCGCCAGGGTTTCCAGCTCGGCTTCGCCTAACCGGCGCAGGCCGTCCGGCGTGTTGGCACGGTCGAGCAGGGGCGTGGTCGGGCGCTTGCGGGGAATCTCATGAAACGTCGTGGGCATCAGGCGAATCGTTATAGGTATAAAAGAGGCGGCAGTTTACCTGATGCATCGCACGCTGCCCACGCAGAGCTCGGAACTTGGCCGATTTGCAGTGGGCAACGAGCGCCGGATCAGTTGCGGCGTTCGACGATATAGCGCGCCAGATCACGCAGCGGCTCGGCCGACGCGTCAAACGGTCGCAGTGCGTGCAGGGCCTGATCGCGCAGTTCCAGGGCATAGGCCTTGGCCGCATCGAGGCCGAGCAGCGCCGGGTAAGTCGGTTTGTCCCGGGCAATATCGGCGCCCTGGCGCTTGCCGAGGGTTTCGGTATCGCTTTCGACATCGAGAATGTCGTCCTGCACCTGAAACGCCAGGCCAATGGCCTGTGCATAGGTCTGCAAGGATTTCAGTTGGTCTTTCTCGGCGCGGCCACTGGCCAGGGCGCCAAGCTTGACGCTGGCTTCGATCAGCGCGCCGGTCTTGTGCCGGTGCATGTATTCGAGGGCTTTTTGATCAAGCTTCAAGCCGACCGACCCCAGGTCGATGGCCTGGCCGCCGACCATTCCGGCCGGGCCCGCCGCCAGCGCCAGGGCGCTGACCATTTGCAGGCGGATTTCAGCGTCGGCTGAATTCAGGCGCGGGTCGAGCAGGGCGCTGAACGCCAGGCTTTGCAGGCCGTCCCCGGCGAGAATCGCGCAGGCCTCGTCGAATTTTTTATGGGTGGTCGGTTGGCCGCGACGCAAATCGTCGTCGTCCATCGCCGGCAAATCGTCGTGCACCAGCGAGTACGCGTGGATCAACTCCACCGCACAGGCCGCGCCGTTGGCTTGCTCCGCCTCACCGCCCAGCGCTTCGCAGGCCGCATAGGCCAGCAACGGCCGAACGCGTTTGCCGCCATTCATCACGCTGTAGCGCATGGCTTCATATAAACGTGCGAGTTCAGGGCTCGGCGCGGTGAACAGGGTTTCGAGTGCCGCGTTGACCCGGGCCTGGCTGGTGGCCGAATACGCCGCGATCATTCTGGCTGTTCCGCGTCAAAGGGAGTCTCGGTCAGCTCGCCATCACGCTCAAGCAGCACCTGAACCTTCTGCTCGGCCTGCGCCAGCGCAGCCTGGCAATCACGGGTCAGACCGATGCCTTGCTCGAAAGCGGTCAGCGAGTCTTCCAGCGACAGCTCGCCGTTCTCCAGGCGCTCGACCAGCGTTTGCAGGTCAGCGAGCGATTGTTCGAAATCCAGTGCAGCTTTTTTGCGGGCCATGGCGGCGATTTCCGGTAGACGTTAAACCGGCGCGACACTAGCAGATAGGGGGGAGAGGGGCAAATGGGCGGGGTATTTGGCGCAGCCGTTGCGGGGTAAAAAACACGTTGATGTCAGAACCTGCTGACGATCGATCCACTCTTCGGTCGGTCGTCCAGCCGCTGGCGTGATCCTTGCCGCAAATTTAGTTGTATCTGATTGTTAAAAGTCGTCCATATCGCTAACCTTCGCGCTTTCTACGACCCAATAGCCACGGGTCTTTCTGACGAAACACAGTTTTTTGATCTGTAACGCGCCGAGGACCGGGCGCAAGGTTTCGTTATGCATGGCAGGAGGCGTCACATGCGTTGTTTTCTTTCACTGCTGATCACACTGGTCTGCGCATCGGCTGCCTGGGCGGGGCCCACGGCCGAAGTGTCGGAACCGGTGGGTGGCTGGCGCTATAACGGCCTGCTGGACCGCAGTGAAAACCCTCAAGTCGCCTATCCCACACCGCCCATCGATCGGGGCGTGCAGCGCAATCGCACGATGATCGAGGGGCAGCTCAAGGCCATTGGCACGCTACGCGGGCCTCACACCCTCGCGGTCAACGGCAATCCCCTGAATCTGTACACCGATGACAACGGGCGTTTCACCCGCCCGTATGCGTTCGGTGCCGGTTCCAACAGCGTCGAAGTTCGTAGTTCCGAAGGCAAGTCGCTCAAGCGCGTGCAGTTCTATGAAGCGAATAACCTGCGCACCCCGGCGCGGATTCGCGTGGTGCTGGGTTGGGACGATCCGAAGGCCGAACTCGATCTGCACATTATTACCCCCGACGGCCAGCATGCATTTTTCGCCCACACGACGCTGACCAACGGCGGCGGCCTCGACCCGGATGGTGTCGATGGCCCTGGTCCGGAAATGTTCACCATGACTGCACCGATGCATGGCACCTATCTGGTTTACGTGAACTATTGGGGCAACTTCGGCAGCGGCGGCTATAACTTCGATGAGTCCAGCAACCAGAACGAGGTGATCACCTCGCAGATCAATCTGGTGCTCAACGAAAACACCGTCGACGAAAAACGCGAGACGTTCATCGTACCCTTGCGGGCCATCGGTGATCTGTTGCTGGTCAAGACTTTCAACTATTGAACATCCCGCACCACGGATGAATTGCCGAGCTTTGGGAACATGAGCGTGAACATGAGCGATAACACGATTTCACCAGCCGATTCCCCGGCCGCCGGCGGACCTGCGGCCAACACCTCTCGTCGTTGGCCGGCGCTGCTGATCGGGCTGTGCCTGGTGGTCGGCGTGGCGGGCGGGTTGGGCTGGTTCATGCACAAACCCAAGGCGCCGCCTGCGCAGTTGGCCAGTGACAAACTGGGCATGAGCCGGCCGGACGGTTTGCTCGAAACCCGTTCCTTGAGCCAGTTGCCCAAGGACTTGCTGACGGTGCCATTTCTCAAGGAAACCCTGACCGAAGATTTCGTCTTCTATTACGAAGCCCATGCGGATCGCCTCGGGTTGATTGGCAGTCTGCGCCGGATCATTTACGAGCATGACCTCAAGTTGCAGGACAGCCTGATCGAACAGCTATTCGATCAGCCAGCAGACGTGGCGCTGTGGCGTGGGGCGGATGGTCGCCTGAAGGACTTCCTGTTGGTGATGGATCGCGGTGGCCTGGCCAAGGTGCTGGAGCCGTTGGCTAAAGTGGCGCTGGATGATTCGCAGTTGAGCCAGCTCGGCGAGATGAACGTCGCCGGCGATGTGGTGCCGGTTTATCAACTCACCTACAACGCCGGCAAAGCCCTGGTGTTTGCTTCTCACGGCGACAAACTGGTGGTGCTGTCCAACCCGCGCAAGCTGTATGACATGGGCCATGGTCCGACCGACGAGCACGGCATGGTCTCGACCCAGGCGCTGGAAGCACTGCTGGGTGGTGAAAAACTCTTCCCCGAAGCCTTTGGGCTGCAACCTAAAGCCCCGGAGGTCAAACAACGCCTCTCGGTCAACTCCAGCGTATTAGCCATGGGGTACCAGCGCTTCATCCCGAACTTCGCCGGGCTGCGTTTCGACATGGACGACAAGGGCTGGCACAGTTTCCTGGCCATGGATGAGCTGGAAAACCAGCCGGACTTCGATTTCAAACCGATCTGGCAAGCCATGCCCATGGGCGCCAGCGCTTGCGTGGCCCTGCCGCTGGCCGCCGAACAACAAAAACCGCTGCTGGTGAAACTCGGCGCCGACGAAGCGGTGGCCCAGGCCCTGACCGACCATGTGGCCGGTGCCGCCGGCCTCTGCTGGTACGCCGACTCACGGTTGTACACGCCGTTGCTGGTCGCCAGCCTGAATGACAAGGACAGTGCCAAGCTCGACGGCGATCTGGGCAAGCTGTTTGGCTCGATGGTGGGCGCTTATGAACGCAACGTCGCCGAGCACGCCTTTACGGTGGTCGAGAAGCAGGAAGGCGAAACCCATCGGTGGCAGCGCCAGGTCAGCTCCAACTTTGGCCAATACCCGGCCAAGGCAGCCGAGCAGCCTGCCGCAATCGCCGCTAAGGCGTTCCTGCGGGTGAGCCTGGCGCGCCACGGCTCGACGCTGCTGTTCTCCCTTGACGACACACTGGTGGACAAGGCCCTCGGCACCCTCGACAAACGTTTCCCGCCACTGGCCGACGTGTTGCCGAAAGATCAGCTGACGCCGCTCTACTTCGGCCCGGATTCCATGGCACAGCTGATGCAGCGGGAAACCCTGGATAGCCTGCCGCAAGACATGGAGCCGGTTTTCTACAACGCCGCGCAAACCTACCTGATTCCGAAACTGCGCACGCTCGGCGGTTACGGCAAATACGCCCTGACGTTGCCCAAAGGCAGCGAGCCCGATGGCCACTGGCAATGGCTGCCGCTGGAATGGAAAGCCCTGTGACGGCACTCATCCGAGGCCTTGGCCTGCTGGCGCTGCTGCTCGGCACGCGGGCATTTGCCAGCGAAGCCGCGCCGCTTGACCCGCAGCAATCCCAGGTCTTTCGCGCCTGGTTCGTGCGCATCGCCCAAGAGCAATTGACCCAGGGCCCGAGCCCGCGCTGGTTTCAGCAGGACTGTGCCGGGCTGGTACGTTTCGCCGCCAACGAAGCGCTGAAAGTCCACGATGACAAATGGCTACGTAGCAATGGCCTGTCCAACCGCTACCTGCCGCCGGAACTGCCATTGAGCGACGCCCAGCGCGGCCTCGCGCAGCAATGGCAGCAGGGCGGTGGCAAGGTCGGGCCTTACGTCAATGCCATCAAGCTGATCCAGTTCAACAGCCGTCTGGTGGGCCGCGACCTGGCCCAGGCCCGGCCTGGCGATCTGATGTTTTTCGATCAGGGCGACGACCAGCACCTGATGATCTGGATGGGCCGCTACATCGCCTATCACACCGGCACCACCACCCCTACCGACAACGGCATGCGCTCCGCAAGCCTGCAGCAACTCATGACATGGAAGGACACCCGATGGATTCCCGACGCAGCCAACCCCAACTTCATCGGCGTCTATCGACTGAGCTTTCTCTCCCAATGATCGGTGCCCGCATGTTGCGCATTTGTTCAAGACTGCCCCTGTTGTTGGCCTTGCTGGCCCCTTTGGCCACGGTCAATGCCGATGATTCCGTCGAGCCCAGCGGCTACACGGCGGTGGCCGGTGAAAGTTTTTTCCTGTTGGCCGACAGCAGTTTTGCCAGTGACGAGCAGGCGATGGTTCGCCTCGAAGCGCCGGGCCGCGACTATCGCCGGTACCGCATGGAGCCCTACGGCGGCGCGGACATTCGGGTCTATCGGATCGACAAGCCGCTGGATTTCCTCAAGCGTCAGAAAAACCTGCACCGCGTAGTCAGCAACGGCCAGTTCAAGGGCGAAGGCCTGTCGAACACCCTCGCCTACCTGTGGGACAGCTGGTACCGCAAATCCCGTCGGGTGATGCAGCGAGCGTTTTCTTACGAGTCTCGCAAACAGGTCACCGAGCAAGTGCCGGAACTGAAGATGGGCACCGCCATCGTCGCGCGAACGCCTTACGACGCGCAGCCGCAATTTGCCTTGATTCCGGGTTTGCCGGTGGTCAGCCAATTTCGTTATCCGCTGTGGGAGGCCAAGCCGATACAGCCGCCTGCGGGTGTGAACCTGGCGGGTTCTTCCAGCGAGTTCATCAGTGTCGCGCCGGGTAATGTCTACATCCCGTTGGGTAACCTGAAGCCGGGGCTGTATCTGGTGGAGGCGCTGATCGGCAAGTACCGTGCGACCACTATGGTGTTCGTCTCCAACACCGTGGCCGTGAGCAAGATTGCTGGCGATGAACTACTGGTCTGGGCTGCACGCAAACATGAAGGCAGTTCGGTGCCCAAGGTCAATGTGTTGTGGACCGATGGCCTGGGTGTCATGAGCAGTGGCGCCACGGATGCCGATGGTTTGCTGCGTCTGAAACACGTCAGCCCGGAGCGTTCCTTCGTGATCGGCGAAGACGAAGAGGGCGGGGTGTTTGTCTCCGAGAACTTCTATTACGACAGTGAGATCTACGACACCAAACTCTATGCATTCACCGACCGTCCGCTCTATCGGCCGGGGGATTGGGTGTCGCTGAAAATCGTTGGTCGCGAGTTCAAGAACGCCCGGGATTCGGTGCTGCCAGCGGCTGCCGACGTCAACGTCAGCGTGCTGGATGCCACCGGCACCGTGCTGCAATCGTTGGCGTTGAAGCTGGATTCCAAGGCCGGTACCCAGGGCCGCTTCCAGTTGCCGGAAAACGCTGTGGCCGGTGGTTATGAGCTGCGCTTCAGCTACAAGGATCAGGCCTACAGCAGTGCCTTTCGCGTTGCTGAATACATCAAGCCGCACTTCGAGATTTCCCTGAGTCTGGCCAAACAGGATTACCGCACCGGCGAACCGGTCAAGGGTAGCCTCGTGCTGCTGTACCCGGACGGCAAGCCCGTGGCCAACGCCAAGTTGAGCCTGAGCCTGCGCGCCCAGCAACTGTCGATGGTCGATAACGAGCTGCAATACCTCGGGCAATTCCCGGTGGAGCTGACCAGCACCGAACTGACCACCGATGCCAAGGGCAACGCCACGCTCGACCTGCCGGCCGCCGAGAAACCGAGTCGCTACATGCTCACGGTGTTCGCCAGCGACGGCGCGGCGTATCGGGTCAAGACCACCAAGGAAATCCTCATCGACCGCGGCGCCGCAAGTTTCCGCTTGAGCGCGCCGCAGCGCTTCAGCGCGGTCGGCGACAAGGTTACGTTTAGCTACGCTAACGAAGGTGGCAGTGAGCAAAGCAAAGCCGTCACTGCGAGCAGCTACAGCTGGGTACGCCTGGAAGACCAGACCACTGGCGACGGCAAACTCACACCGAAAGACAAAGGCTTCAGCCTGGACTTCGACCGTCCGGGTACTTACAACCTGACGTTGAAGGATGACCATGGCCGCGTGGTTGGCGCCACCGGTCATTCGGTCACCGGCGATGGCGTCAAAGCCGTGCCGGGCACTGTGGAAATCGTCCTCGACAAACCCGAGTACAAGGCTGGCGACGAAGCGCTGGCGTTGATCACTTTCCCTGAACCGGTCAGCGATGCACTGCTGTCCCTGGAGCGGGACAAGGTCGAGGCTACGGCGCTGCTGTCCAAGGGCGGCGACTGGCTGAAGATGGAAAAACTCAGCGAAACCCAATACCGCGCGCGGATTCCGGTGAAGGATAACTTCGCGCCGAACCTGACCTTCTCCGTGCTCTACACCAAGGGCGGTCAGTACAGCTTCCAGAACGCTGGCATCAAGGTAGTTACGCCGCAAATCGACGTGGCGATTGCCACCGACAAAGAGGCGTATCAGCCGGGCGATACCGTGTCGGTTGACCTGACCACTCAGTTCGCCGGCAAGCCAATTGCGGCACACCTGACGGTCAGTGTCGTCGACGAAATGATCTACGCGCTGCAACCGGAAGTCGCGCCGACCATTGACCAATTCTTCTACCACCCGCGCCGCAACAACGTGCGCACCAGCGCCAGCCTGTCGTTCATCAGCTACGACGTGGCACTGCCGGGCAGCCCAGGTGCGCCGGGTAAGGCCAACCGCAGCGAACGGGGCGTGAAAGTGCTGGAGCGGCCGCGTCGTGAAGATGTCGACACCGCCGCATGGCAGCCAGAACTGGTGACCGACGCCAACGGCAAAACCCGCTTCACCTTCAAAATGCCGGACTCGCTGACCCGCTGGCGCATCACCGCCCGGGCCATCGCCGATGACGGTCAGGTTGGGCAGAAAAAGCAATTCGTGCGTTCGGAAAAACCGCTGTACCTGAAGTGGAGCGGCCCGACCAAATTCCGTACCGGCGACAAACCGGATCTCGGTGTATTCGCTTTCAGTCAGGCCGGGAAACCGGTCAAGGCTGAGCTGGTGATTCATTACGGCGGCGCCGATCAGCGTGTGCCGGTGAGCCTGAACAACGGCATCAACTACATCGCGCTACCCGCCTTCGCATTGACCAGTGGCGAGTGGACGGCAGAGCTGGTGCAGGACGGCAAAACCGCCGACGCGTTAGCCGTGCGCCTGACCGCGACCGGTGACGGTTGGCAGGTAACCCAGAGCCAAGTGGTGGACGCGCTCAGCGGTGATACAACGCTGACCTTGCCGGCAGACGCCAGCGATATTCGCCTACGCCTGGATGACAGTGCGCAAGCGTTGTTCCGTTCGGCCCTCGATGATTTGCTCAGCTATCCGTACGGCGGCGTTGAGCAGACGGCCAGTCGTTTGCTGCCGCTGAGCATTGCCTATCCATCGCTGTCGTCGAACCCGCAGGTTCGTGATCGCTTGCGCCTGATCATGCAAAACAGCCGTCTGCGCCTGGTGCAAATGGCTGGTCCGTCCGCGAGCTTCACCTGGTGGGGCCAGGACGGTGAGCCAGATGCATTCCTCACCGCTTACGCCTATTACGCCGACTGGTACGCCAGTAAAGCACTGGAACTGAGCTTGCCGCCGGAGCATTGGCAGCAGGTGCTTGAGGTCTATTCCAAACAGGCCAAAAACACACCGCTGTTGCAGCGCGCGCTGATCCTGTCGTTCGCCAAACAGATGCAGTTGCCGGTGAACACCTTGCTCAGTGGTTTGATGGATGACCTGGTGAAGGCCGGCGACGGCAATGCCGCAAATCTGATGGACGATGGCGAGGACAGCATCGTGATGAGCGATCCGGATTCGGCGCTGGGGTTGGCGGCGGCGCGTGCGTTGACGGCTTCTTTGGCCAAGCAGTCCAAAGTGGCTCTGCCGGATGCGTTCAATCGCCAGTTGCCGGATGCGCAACAACGATTGGCCGTGAGTTCGCAGCCATTCGCCGAAGCATTGAACCTGTCGCTGCAAACCTTCGATCAGGCTCACGCGGCAGCGTTGTTGCAACGTCTGTTGCCACAGCAATCGACCCTGGAACGCGCCTTGGCGCTGACCTGGTTGCAACGCAGCATCGAGCAGGCTTCGCCGACCATCGCCCTGGCACCGGGTGATGGCTGGAAGAAACGCTACGGTGATACCGGCGAAATGTACTGGACGTGGCAGGGCGCCTCGCCCGTGCCGGCCGTGTTGTCGCTGACCGGAACACAAGAACGTCCGTTGCGTGCGGCGCTGAGCTATCAGACCAGGCAACCGGCAATCGACCCGATGGCCGTGACCATCACCCGTCGCCTGTCGCGACTGGTGCCGGGGGACGAAGCGTTCGAATTCAAACTCGAAGCGGTCGGCACCAAGCCGTTGTCCAGTGACAGCCTGTACCTGGACGAAGTGATCATCGCCAGCAACGCCGCGAAGCCACTGCGCTACGGCATGCTCGAAGTGCCGCTGCCACCAGGTGCGGATGTGGAGCGTACGACCTGGGGCATCAAGCTCGTGGGCAAGGCAGGCAGCGAGCCGAGCACGCTGGAAAAGGCCCGTTTCGAACCGGGACAATTGGCCTACGCGATTCCGGTCGATGCCCTGAGCGGTGAATTGCGCCTGCGTCATCTGGTGCGCTTCTCGCAAAAAGGTCAGTTCAACCTGCCGCCGGTACGCTTCACCCAGGTATATGCGCCACAGCACCAGGCCCTGGAACAGAAGCCGGCCCTCGGCCAGATCACGGTTAAATGACATGATCCGGCCTCTGGTCTGGTGGCTGCTGTGTCTGATCCCTGCGCTGGCCACGGCGCAGGACGAGCCGCTGCGCCTGGCTTTGAAGGGTGAGTTGCTGCAGTTGAGCCGGACTCAGGTGATGGCGCGCGAGCCGTTGCCGAAGACGTTGCAGACGCCGTTGGGGAGTGTGTGGAAGCTGTTCGTTTACGGGTGGCTGGTCGATACCGGCGCTCGTGAGCCGGTTTATGAGTGTCGCGGGCAGTCGAAAGAAGAAGTGTATTGCTGCACCGCTGGCGGGAGCATTGGGCGGGATCAGGCGTTGGCGAAATCCTGCGGGCTGTATTTCGAGCCGCAGCGGTTGGGTATTACTGACGCCGGTTGGCGGGAATATTGGCAGGCGCGTCAGGCGCCGGAGTGGTTGCTGGATTTGCCGTCGTTGCAGCCACAAACCCGGGTTTCGGTGGCTGAGTTGTTAAAGGCTCTGGCGCTGATGCCGGCGCAGGATCAGGCCCGTCGAGTGTTGCTGGATGTGGTGTTGAACGCTGCTGATGGCAATGCCGTGGGTGAACTCGGAGGCCGCCTGCGAGTGAAAACCTGGAGCTGGCTGGGGGATCAGGACCCTTCGTCGCGTCAGGGCGGGTTCGCCGGATGGCTGGCGGACGGAACGCCGATCTGGGCCGGCGGGCGGGGCACAAGCCAGAAGGTCCTTCGCAACTACGCAGAGGCGCTATCCAGCGTGTTGCCGTCCACTTGGCCTGCGCAAGCGGGGCGATGCGTCGAAGTCAGCCTGTTCTCCCGCTATCCACTGCAACGCGTGCTCTCAGGTGATCGCGTCGCGCCCCCCGGCCCCTTGCAGGGCGACTACCGCGTCGAGTTCGTCAACGGTAACCAACTCGACATCCACAGCGATGGCGAGCTGTTTCTGTTGAAGGACGGCCCTTCACAAAAGCTGGTCGCCCGTCTGGACCGCGAAGAATACGTCGCTCGCGTCCTCCAGCGCGAAGCCAGTCCCGAGCCCGCCGAAGCGGCCAAAGCCCTGGCCGTCGCGATCCGCACCTACCTGCTGCAAAATGCCACCCGCAGCGGTGACTGCCTGAGCATCGACGACAGCAGCAGTCGTCAGCGCGTCGCCCCGCGCCCGGCCGCGGCGGACTCGCGCAACATTGCCGCCTGGACCAGCGACCTGGTGCTTGCCGGCAGCACCGTCACTTACCACTCCGATCAGCCCGGCATAGACAAACTCTCCTGGCAGCAAGCCGTCGAACAAGCCAGTGCCGGCCAGCGCTATGACGCGATCCTGCTTCATGCCTACCCGCGTGCGAGCCTCAGCCGTTGGGACAATCCCGTCGCCTCCTGCGAGGCCCTGCCCGCCGCACAAGACTGGCTGCAGAAGCAGCGCCGCGGCTGGCGCCAACGCCTTGAAAGCGAAGTCGGCTACAACGAAGTCGGCACCTTCGCCGTCTGCCGCCTTGCTTTCGGTCACCCTTATGTCGACCGCGAACGCCAGCGCATTTACGTGCGCGGCGTGCTGTCGCTACAGGATCGCCTGGACCTGACTCACGAATACTTGCACCTGGCCTTCGATGCACACCCCAACGGCCAGGACGAAACCTACATCGAAGGGCTCGCCCGTCACCTTTTACTGGAATAGGCCATGAAACATCGTTATCCACAGGTCATCCTGTTCCTCTGCGCTTTGACTGCGTTGCCTATGGCGATGGCAGCCGATGCCGTCAAACTCGACACCCCTGTCGGCGGCTGGCGCATCGGTGCCGCCGAAGGTGAAGGCGAAAACTTCCGTCAGACCGTCAACTACCCGGCTTCCTCGGTCAACACCCCGGTGGGCCAGGCCAACACCGCTCGCATTACCGGTCAAATCAAAGCCACTCCCAAACGCAACGAGCCCGGAAAACTCATCGTCAACGGCGTCAGCATGCCGCTGAAAGTCGATCCCGCCGGACATTTTGACCGCCCGTTTTCATTCCCCAATGGCAGCAATAGCGTCGAAGTCCGCAGCCCGGACGGCCAACAACGCCACCGCACTCAATTCCTCCACCTCAGCGGCGGTGCGACCCCGGCCAAATTGCGGGTCCTGCTGTCCTGGGACAGCGATAACACCGATCTGGATTTGCACCTCATCACCCCCGATGGCGCACACATCTGGTACGGCGACCGCGTGGCGCCCAATGGCGCGGCGCTGGATGTCGACGTCACCACCGGATACGGGCCGGAGATTTTTTCCATGCCGGCGCCGATCAAAGGGCAATACCTGGTGTATCTGAATTACTTTGGAGGCGGGTATCGCAGTGGCGAGGATGGCCAGGAGAATGCTGTTCAGCCGCTGACGACCGCGCAGGTGACGGTGATTACAGAAGAGGGAACGCCTGACGAGAAGATGCAGACGTTTGTCGTGCCGATGCGGGCGGTGGGGGAGTTGACGCTGGTTCGGGCGTTTAGTTATCCGTGAGGGGGAGGTAGCTGATTTGATACCGAGTACTACGACCACCCCCTGGCAAACGCATCAGGCAGCCTTTCTCCAGCAACTCCGTCAAGTGTCGGGTTGCGGTGGCTTTGGATACTTTTGCCACGGCTTGATACTGGGCGGCGCTGATGCCGTTCTCAAAGCCGTTCTCGCCGCCATCGAGCAAGCGATTGAGTACTTTGACTTGTTCTGAAGACAGCGGATGTTCTCGATGCTGTTGCCAGAAACGCGCTTTGCCGAGCACGCGGTCGATACGAACCATAGCCTGTTGAAGGCTGCGCAATAGTGTTTGCAGAAACCACTCCAGCCACTCGGTGATATCAAGCGTGGCTTTCTGAGAGGTCTCCAGCACCCGGTAATAACCGGCGCGATCATCCAGGATACTGGCGGACATGGCGTAGAAACGGATGGCCTGGTTTTCGCCTTGAGCGAGCGCCAAGTCAGTGAGGGCACGGGTCAAACGCCCGTTGCCATCGTCGAACGGATGGAGGGTCACAAACCAGAAGTGCGCGATGCCTGCACGGAGCAATGGATCGAGTTGTGTCTTGGCGCGGCTGGTTTCGAACCAGTCGAGGAAGGCATCCAACTGCTGCTCCAAGCCGTCCCGCGCAGGGGCCTCGAAATGAACGGTCGGCTTATCCAGGCGACCGGAAACCACCTGCATCGGCTCATCTCCACGCAAGGCGCCGACACGGTTATTTCGTGCACTGAAGTCTTCTTCCTGAGCAGGGAACAACCACTCATGCCAGCGCAGCAGACGTTCAAGGTTCAGCGGCTCGGCGAAATGCTGGGTGGCATCCAGCATCAACTCCGCCAACCCTTCACTGCGCTTGCTCACGCGACTGTCGCCTTCGTCTTCCAGGCCCAGACGTCGGGCCAGCGAAGAGCGCACCGAACCTGCATTAAGCTGTTCGCCTTCGATGGCGGATGAGGTCACGATGTTCTGAAGTAACGAATCCAGCTCACTTTGTGCGGTCAGTTCCGCCCCCACATAACTGGACATCCCCAGTAAGCGACCTTGCGCCAGCACGCACTCGCGCAACAGCGGCGACAAGCGCTCGGACTGCCAGTGAAAGTGCGGCCAATCGGGCTGTTGCCAGATCCAGCGAGGATGGTCCATGGGGAAGGGCTCTTGAGTATGAGCCGAATAAGGAGGTTATTCGGCTCATTTAGTGAGCCGATTGTGTGATCTATTCGGCTCACCGTCCAGTAGATCGTCAGTGCGCCTGGCGATTCAGAAGAAACGATCGGCCATCGATCAGTCACTCTGATCCGCTGTGGACAGCACGTCATTGATCTTCCAGCAGCCATTGTTCTTGACCAGCAACACATCAACGATCTGGGTTGTATCGGGCGTATTGCCCAATGTCACCTGCTCCCTGGCTGAGGCTCCCTGCACGAGTGGCTCACTGACCTTGATGTGGGTGAGCCATTCTTCCATGTAGTCTTGAGCCTTGATGAAATAGTCCTCTTCCAGCCCGTCCGGGCTGGCGATCTGCTTTTTGATCTTGTCAATCAGCTCATCGGAAACGTACTGCTTCATCTGCGCAACATCATCGCTCAACGGATCTTTTCCAGCGCTGAAGCTTTGCAGGTACCCGTTATAGAAAGCTTCGGCCACGGGCTTGGGGGAGCTGGCGCAGTCGGCGAAGGCAACAGGGGGATGAAAAACCGCGGCGGCGAACAGCAGGGAAAGCCACTTTCTCATGGTTGTGTCCTTACAGATGCGATGGGTTTGGGAAAGACGTGAGGTATTCGCCGAGCCCGTTCAGGCGCGGGATAGGTTGAGCGCTTTGGGGGAGGGCAGTCAATGGATGGCTGATGGTGGGGGGACGGGAATGGTCCACCTGCGTTTGGCGATGCCGGGATGTCGGCTGACCTGATTACGTAGTCGGTCAGCAGTTGCTCGGCATGGAGCCTAAAGGCTCGGCGGTTAACAGTCCCAGCTCTTGGTGAGCTTGGCGACGAATTCATTCGCTCGCTGGGGGCGACGGGGTTGTTACCATGGAAGTCCGTATGAAGTCGCGGCACCCTCAAGGCACTCTAGCGGCGAAATTACAGTTTCCCTTGTAAACCATTCAATTAAGGATGATCGAGTTGCCTATCAAAACGGATGTCTGGACCGTTGGCCTCGCCCCGAACAAACTGCGTCAGCAGCGATCTACAAGCGCTTCCAACCGGGATGCAGTCTGGATGTAGATTTTCTGGCGCGTTTCGGTCGTGAGCTGGATGACGATGAGTTGAACAAAAGTCACCAACTGATCATCGTTGCCACTGAGTTGGATTCCAGCAGTGAGCGCATCGTTGAGTACCTCAGCAAACGGGATATTCCAATCAATGTGCTCTGCTTTCAGATTTTCCAAACGGGCGATCAACAGCTGCTGAGTCGATCCTGGTTGCTCGATCCCGTTCAGACCCAAGTGAATGCCGTGTCGACGAGCGAGGGGCATAACGAGCCTTGGAATGGTGAATTCTACTGTTCGTTTGGAGACTCCGCTTCGCGCTCTTGGGCAGACGCCGTGGAGTTCGGTTTCATTTCCGGTGGCGGTGGAGCGTGGTACAGCAAGACGCTACAGCTCTTGTCTCCGGGCGATCGGGTCTGGGTCAACATTCCGCAACAAGGCTATGTCGGAGTTGGGCGTGTTCTTGGAACATCCACACCTGCAAGTGAATTCACGGTGATGCAATACGGTGTGGAGCGACCAGTACTTGAGGTCGCGACGCGTGCCAATTATCACGCTGAGTTTGCCGATGACCCAGAGCGTTGCGACTATTTTGTTCCGATCCAATGGTTGCAGAGCGTGCCTGTGAGCCAGGCAGTGCGAGAGATTGGGATGTTTGGTAATCAGAATACGGTGTGTCGCCCGACAACGCCGAAGTGGCGGTGGACGATTGAACGGTTGAAGCAGCGGTTTCCGCGGTTTGATGAGGTGGTGGCTATTGGCGATTCGAAAATGCCATAGCGTATCGGCGTAATCGGACGGTTAATCACCCCGAGAGCTCTCAGATGCACGATAATCAGCGTTTTTTCGTTCGCGCAAGCGTATTGACGACGTACTCACATTCATCCGTGAGTACGCATAATTTGTAGTCCCTGCCAACGCAGGGGCCGTTGGAGCAGTAAATGACTGATATCACCACCCTTCGCGCTACGGGCAGTGCGATGAGCCTGGCCGAGCAGGCGCTGAATAAGGCGCGGGAGCGTTTTGATTCTGTTGTGGAAGTGCCTCCTGTCCCAGCTTCTAAAGTTAAAAAACCGAAGGTTCAAGCCACGACAACGATGCCGGATCTGGAGAAAACACTCTGGGCCTCGGCCGATAAAATGCGCGCCAACATGGACGCCGGCGAGTACAAGCACATTGTGCTGGGGCTGATTTTCCTCAAGTACATTTCCGACAGCTTTGCCGGTCGTCGTGCCGAGCTGGAAGGCAAATTTACCGACGCCAACGACGATTACTATCTGGGCACCGATGCGTCCGAGTTAATGGCCGACGAGCTGGAAGATCGCGATTACTACCGCGAGGTCAACGTTTTCTGGGTGCCGGAAGTGGCGCGCTGGGAGTCGATCCGTGCAGCGGCCAAACAGGTCGATATCGGTAAACGCATCGACGAAGCCCTGAGCGCCATCGAGGCGGAAAACCCCAAGCTCAAAAACATGCTCGACAAGCGATTTGCCCGTGCTGAATTGCCGGACGGCAAGTTGGGTGAACTGGTCGACCTGATCTCGACCATCGGCTTCGGCTCGGACGTCAGCAAAGCACGCGACCTGCTAGGGCAGGTGTATGAATATTTCCTCGGCCAGTTTGCCCGCGCCGAAGGCAAGAATGCCGGCCAGTTCTATACACCGGCCAGTATCGTCAAAACCTTGGTGGCCGTGCTCAATCCACACCACGGCAAGGTTTACGATCCGTGCTGTGGCTCTGGCGGTATGTTTGTCCAGTCGGAAAAGTTCATCGAAGCCCACGGTGGTAAGCGGGGCGACGCGTCCATTTATGGCCAGGAGTCCAACCCTACGACTTGGCGTTTGGCGGCCATGAACATTGCGATTCATGGCTTCGAGGGTAACCTCGGCAAGGAACCGGCAGACAGCTTCGTTCGTAACCAGCACCCGGACCTGCGCGCTGATTTCGTGTTGGCCAACCCGCCGTTCAATATCAGCGATTGGTGGCACGGTAGTTTGGAAGGTGATCCACGCTGGGTATATGGCACACCGCCGCAAGGCAATGCCAACTACGCGTGGTTGCAGCATATGCTTCACCACCTTAAACCGACTGGGCGGGCGGGGATCGTCCTGGCCAATGGTTCGATGAGTTCGAGCCAGAACACTGAAGGTGAAATTCGCCGTGCCATGGTCGAGGCGGATGTGGTGGAGGTGATGATTGCCTTGCCGGGGCAGCTGTTTCTAAACACGCAGATTCCGGCGTGTTTGTGGTTCCTTGCCAAACAAAAAACAGCCCGTCCCGGTGAAGTGCTGTTTATCGATGCGCGCAAGCTTGGGACCAGCGTTAGTCGTGTGCAGATTGAGTTTCTGGAAAGCGACATCGAATTGATCGCTCAAACCGTGGCCAATTGGCGCGGTGAACCGTTGGACGTTGGCGGTGATATTGCCGAGTACGTTGACGTGGCCGGTTTCTGCCGCAGCGTGACCCTCAGCGAAATCGCCGAGCACGGCCATGTACTGACTCCGGGTCGCTACGTTGGTGCCGAGGCGGTAGAGGACGATGACGAAGCTTTTGCCGACAAGATGCAGAATCTCACGGTTTTGTTGGGAGAGCAGATGGTCAAGGGCGCGGAGCTTGATCAGTTGATCCGCCAGAAGCTAGGAGGGCTGGGGTATGAGTTCTGAGTCTAGAACCTATCGCGTTGAAGAGTTAATCAGTGCGGGACTGCTTGAAATTGGAGATGGCTATCGAGCAAAAAACTCTGAGTTGGCCGAAACAGGCATCCCGTTTGCGCGAGCGGGAAACATTAACAATGGGTTCAAATTTGATGACGCTGATTTCTTCCCAGAGTCGGAGCTGTCACGAGTAGGAGCGAAGGTTAGTCGCCCCGGCGATGTTGTCTTTACGTCTAAGGGTACTGTTGGCCGTTTTGCTTTAGTTGAACAACATAGCCAACGTTTTGTGTACTCACCCCAGTTATGCTTTTGGCGGTCCCTTGATTCAGGAAATGTCCTTCCTGAGTACCTGTACTACTGGATGAGCAGTCAAGAGTTCCTACATCAGGTTAGCTATCTAAAAGGTCAAACAGATATGGCTGACTACGTCAGCCTACGAGATCAGCGACGGATGGCCGTGACTATTCCTTCGATGCAGCAGCAGCTTCATGTCGTTGAGTGCCTGAAACCAATTGACGAGCGCATCACCCTGCTACGCGAAACCAACGCCACCCTGGAAGCCATTGCCCAAGCGTTGTTCAAATCCTGGTTCGTCGATTTTGATCCAGTGCGCGCCAAGGCCGAAGACCGACAACCCGAAGGTATGGATACTGCCACCGCTGCACTGTTTCCGGATGGCTTTCAAGAGTCTGAACTTGGGATCGTGCCAAAGGGGTGGGAGGTTGGATCGATTCTCGACATGGCAAATATAATCAGCGGAGGCACACCTAAGACTGATCGTGCGGAATATTGGGGGGGGAATATTCCGTGGGCTAGTGCGAAAGATGTGTCTCAAGCGTCTAGTTCAATTCTTACTGGAACAGAGCGAACTATTACGAGCCTTGGACTTCAGAAAAGCTCTACAAAGATGATTCCGGCATATAGCTCAGTTGTTGTTGCACGAGGTGCTACAACTGGACGCATGGTTATGTTTGGTAAAGCCATGGCTATGAATCAAACTTGTTATGCGTTGGAGTCTAAGGGTGGAGTACCGATTGCGCTTTATTTGATTTTGAGGAAAGAAATCGAAGCGCTAACACAAAAAGCCCATGGCTCTGTATTTGATACGATTACAACTAGCACATTTGCTGCGTCAAAAATTTTGTTGATTCCAAATATATTACTGGCTTGCTTTGAAAGTGCTGCTGCGCCTCTATTTCAGCGTATTCTCGCAGGGATTCAAAAAGCCCAAACCCTAACCCAACTCCGCGACACCCTACTCCCTCGTCTAATCTCCGGCCAACTCCGCCTACCCGAAGCCGAGGAACTGGTCGAGGAGGCCTGTGCATGACCAAAAATTCGCCCCCCGCACTACCCGAGGGCTACGCCACCTGGCTGGCCCAGTTAAAGGGTGACATCGCCCATGCCCGGCAACGGGCAGCGTTGGCGGTCAATGCCGAGTTGGTTCAGCTCTATCACCGCATTGGGGGCGAGATTCGGCAGCGGCAGGAGTCCCAAGGTTGGGGCGCTAAAGTCATTGAGCGCCTGGCCAGCGATCTGACGGATGCGTTCCCTGAGGTTCGTGGTTTTTCCAGCCGCAACCTCAAGTACATGGCCTTCTTCGCGCAGCATTGCCCGGAGGGTCAATTTGGGCAGCAGCCTGCTGCCCAATTACCGTGGTTCCATGTAGTAACCCTGCTGACCAAGCTGGACAGCCCCACCGAGCGCGAGTGGTATGCACAACAAACCGTGCAGCACGGCTGGTCGCGCAGCACGCTGGAGCTGAACATCAAGAGTCGTCTGCAGCAGCGTCAAGGCGCGGCGGTCACCAATTTTGTCGCTCGTTTACCAGCTGCCGATTCAGCGCTGGCTCATGAAACACTGAAGGATCCTTACCTGTTCGACTTCCTCGGTCTGGGGCATGACGCTCAGGAACGGGAAATCGAGGAGGGCCTGATCCGCCACATCACTCGCTTTCTGCTGGAACTGGGTGCAGGTTTCGCGTTTGTCGGTCGACAGTTTCGTTTGGAGGTGGGTGGCGACGAGTTCTTCATCGACTTGCTGTTCTACCACATTCGGCTCAAACGCTATGTGGTGGTGGAACTCAAGGCGACTGCATTCAAACCGGAACATGCCGGCCAATTGAATTTCTATCTGGCTGCCGTCGACGCACAGATCAAGGCTGAGGATGACAATCCCACCATTGGCCTGTTGCTGTGCAAACAACAGAACCGGTTGGTCGCCGAATACGCACTGTCGGGCATCGATAAACCGATTGGTGTGGCTGAATACCAACTATTGCGTGATCTGCCCGAAACACTGGGCGGCAAACTACCGAGTATCGCTGAGATCGAAGCGGAACTGGCCGGTGACATGGACACAGGAAGTGAATTGGAATGACCGAAGACCAGTTGGAGCAAGAAGCCCTCGGATGGTTGGGCGAACTGGGCTACACCCACGTCTATGGACCTACGATTGCCCCTGACGGCGATAGCCCCGAGCGTGACAGCTATCGCGAGGTGGTGCTGGTGGGGCGTCTGCGTAGCGCAATTGATCGGCTCAATCCCAAGGTACCTTTAGCTGCTCGCGAAGATGCGCTCAAGCAGGTACTGGACTTGGGTGTTCCGGTGCAGATGTCGGCGAATCGAGCATTTCACCGTTTGTTGGTTGGTGGTGTGCCGGTGCAGTACCAGAAGGACGGCGAGACCCGGGGCGATTTTGTTCGTCTGATCGATTGGGCTCAGGTGAAGGCCAACGACTGGATCGCGGTCAATCAATTTCCGGTCCAGGGCCCCAAGAACACTCGGCGGCCAGACATCATTCTGTTCGTCAACGGATTGCCGCTGGTGTTGCTGGAGCTGAAAAATCCGGCTGATGTGAACGCTGACATTTGGAAAGCCTTCGAGCAAATTCAGACCTATAAGGAACAGATCCCGGATCTGTTTCAGTACAACGAGATTCTGGTTATCACTGACGGCACGGAAGCGCGCATGGGCTCGCTGTCAGCGGACGCTGAACGCTTCATGAATTGGCGCACCATCGACGGCCAGGATCTGGACCCGCTGGGGCAGTTCAACGAGCTGGAGACTTTAATCCGCGGTGTGTTCGCCCCGGAGATGCTGCTGGATTACCTGCGTTACTTCGTACTGTTCGAGGACGACGGTTGCCTGGTGAAGAAAATTGCCGGTTATCACCAGTTCCATGCGGTGCGTGCGGCCATTCAGCAAGTGGTGATCGCGTCCCGTCCCGGTGGAACCCACAAGGGAGGCGTGGTCTGGCATACCCAGGGCTCAGGCAAAAGCATCACCATGACCTGTTTCGCCGCTCGGGTAATGCAAGAGACGGCGATGGAGAACCCGACCATTGTGGTGATCACGGATCGCAATGATCTGGATGGTCAGTTGTTTGGCGTATTTTCGCTCTCGCAGGATTTGCTGCGCGAGCAACCGGTGCAGGTAGAGACGCGTGGTGACTTGCGAACCAAACTGGCCAACCGCCCCAGTGGCGGCATCGTGTTCGCGACGATCCAGAAGTTCATGCCCGGAGTGGATGAAGACAGCTTTCCCGTGCTGTCTCTGCGCCCGAACATCGTGGTTATCGCTGATGAGGCTCATCGCACCCAATATGGGTTTAATGCCGAGCTGAAAGTACCTGATATCAATAAGATCGCCCATACCAGAACCCGTTACCAGGTCGGCTACGCCCAGCATCTGCGTAATGCGTTGCCGAACGCTACCTTCGTGGCGTTTACCGGTACGCCGGTGTCCAGTGAGGATCGAGATACTCGCTCGGTGTTTGGCGAGTACATCCACGTCTATGACATGCAACAGGCTAAGGACGATGGCGCCACCGTCGCCATTTACTTCGAGTCACGTCTGGCCAAGTTGTCGCTGAAAGCCAGTGAGCTGCCGACGATTGATGATCAAGTCGACGAGTTGGCTGAAGACGAAGAAGAGGATCAGCAGTCACGCCTTAAGAGCCGTTGGGCGGCGCTGGAAAAAGTAGTGGGTGCCGAGCCACGAATTCGAAGTGTGGCCAAGGATCTGGTGGCCCACTTCGAAGAACGGAGTCAGGCTCAGAATGGCAAGGCCATGATCGTGGCGATGAGTCGCGATATCTGCGTGCATTTGTACAACGAGATTGTGGCGTTACGCCCGGAATGGCACGACGAAGACCCGGAAAAGGGTGCAATCAAGGTCGTCATGACCGGCAGTGCTTCGGACAAGGCTCTGTTGCGTCCGCATATTTACCCGGCGCAGGTGAAAAAGCGCCTGGAGAAGCGATTCAAGGACCCCGCGGATCCGCTCAAATTGGTGATCGTGCGCGACATGTGGCTGACCGGTTTCGACGCCCCTTGTGTGCATACCTTGTACGTGGATAAACCGATGAAGGGCCACAACCTGATGCAGGCCATTGCACGGGTCAATCGGGTGTTCAAGGACAAGCAGGGTGGGTTGGTGGTCGATTACATCGGTATCGCCAACGAGTTGAAAGCCGCGCTCAAGGAATACACCGCGAGTAAGGGTAGGGGGCGACCAACAGTTGATGCTCATGAGGCCTATGCGGTGCTTGAGGAAAAGCTCGACCTGCTTCGTAGCTTCCTGCATGGCTTTGACTACAGCGACTTCCTGAAGGGCGGTCATAAATTGTTGGCGGGTGGCGCCAACCATGTGCTGGGTCTCAAGGACGGGAAAAAGCGTTTTGCTGATACGGCGCTGGCCATGAGCAAGGCGTTCACCTTGTGCTGCACTTTGGACGAGGCCAAGGCGGTGCGCGAGGAGGTGGCCTTTTTTCAAGCGATCAAAGTCATTTTGATCAAGCGCGATGTGAGCCAACAGAAAAAGACCGACGAAGAGCGTGAGTTGGCGATCCGCCAAATCATCGGCAACGCGGTGGTCTCGGGTGAAGTGGTTGATGTGTTCCAGGCGGTCGGTCTGGATAAACCCAACATTGGCTTGCTGGACGACGACTTTCTCGCCGAGGTCCGTAACCTGCCAGAAAAAAACCTCGCGGTAGAGCTGCTTGAACGGTTGCTTGAGGGTGAAATCAAGAGCCGCTTCAGTACTAACCTGGCTCAGGACAAAAAGTTCTCCGAGCTGCTCGACAATGTGATCAAGCGTTACCAGAACCGCTCGATCGAAACGGCACAAGTCATCGAAGAGCTGATCGAGATGGCAAAGAAATTCGCTGTAGCCAGCAAGCGTGGCGATGAACTCGGCCTGAATGATGATGAACTGGCGTTCTACGATGCTTTGGCAAATAACGAGTCATCAGTGCGCGAGCTCGGCGACAAGGTACTGGCTGATATTGCTCACGAGCTGACGGATAGCTTGCGTAAAAACGTCACGGTGGACTGGAACAATCGCGAAAGCGTCAGGGCCAAGCTCCGTCTGCTGGTCAAGCGGATCCTGCGCAAATACAAGTATCCACCGGACCAGCAAGATGAAGCGACCAAGCTGATTCTGGAGCAGGCAGAGGCGCTCTGCGAAGCTTGGGGGTGAGCTCTGGGCTCGTAACCCCTCTAATCGTAGTCCGTGCTCAATCACAGGCGCGCAATGCGCATGCTCAAGCATTGTTTCGTGAGGCGTCCCACCGGATGGTAGGGCCCTTGCCGAGAGACAGATGATTGTCCAACAGGTTGTTGGACAATTGCACCCAAGGCCCCTTTTTTCGAGAAGGCTCGGGACCGATTCACTTTCTATCTGACCCAATCTCTTCTGCATGCGCCAGTTTTACGAGGCGTACACGCATGACGTAAATATGTCAGCAGTGCCGACACAATTACCCTGGCCCCAAGACCTGATCAACCTCAATCGAAGCAAACGCCCGCAAGAGCGCGAGTTTTACCTGCGTATGGCGATTCAGGAGCCGTGGCCAAGCTGTGATCAGCCTGTCCAGCTTTCATATTGGAATGAAAAGAGGCTTGCCGAGGGGTAGGCCTTTTTTGTGCAAAAAATAACCTGATGAAACGTATCAGCTAGCAACAAAAAACCCATAAATCCAAAAAATTGGAATTTTTACTTGATCTTGAAAATTCACTGACTTACAGTGAAATCACTGTATGGATATACAGTAACTAACGAAGATTCATTTAAATATATTCATGGATGAGGTACTCCCTATGAAAAGCAACACTGAAAAACTTGGTCAGCTTCCCCGTCAACCCAGCTTGTGGACCCGCGCCGACGCGCTGAAAGTTCATGCGGATGATCCGACCACTACCCAGCCTCTGGTCAGTGCGGATTTCCCGGTATTGAGCAACGAGGTGTTCATCTGGGACACCATGCCGCTGCGCGATATGGACGGTAACGTGGCTTCTGTCGACGGCTGGTCGGTCATTTTCACCTTGACCGCAGATCGTCATTCGAACGACCCGGAATACATCGATAAAAACGGTAACTACGACATCGACCGCGACTGGAACGGTCGCCACGGTCGGGCAAAGATGTATTACTGGTTTTCCCGCACCGGTAAAGACTGGCAGTGGGGTGGTCGCGTGATGGCCGAAGGGGTTTCGCCAACCGCCCGTGAATGGGCTGGCTCCCCGATTCTGTTGAACGACCAGGGCGATGTGGATTTGTATTACACCGCCGTCACGCCGGGCGCCACGATCGTCAAGGTGCGTGGCCGCGTGGTGACGACTGAACATGGCGTCAGCATGGTGGGCTTCAAAAAGGTTACGTCGCTGTTTGAAGCTGACGGCAAGATGTACCAGACCGAAGCGCAGAATCCGTACTGGGGCTTCCGTGATCCATGGCCGTTCCGCGATCCGAAAGACGGCAAGTTGTACATGCTGTTTGAGGGCAACGTGGCCGGTGAGCGTGGTTCGCACAAGGTCGGCGAAGCTGAAATCGGCGACGTACCGCCGGGCTATGAAGATGTCGGTAACTCGCGCTTCCAAACCGCCTGTGTCGGTATCGCCGTAGCGAATGACGAAGATGGCGACGACTGGGAAATGTTGCCGCCACTGCTGACTGCAGTAGGCGTCAATGACCAGACCGAACGTCCGCACTTCCTGTTTCAGGACGGTAAATACTATTTGTTCACCATCAGCCATAAGTTTACTTATGCCGACGGTGTGACCGGTCCGGACGGGGTGTACGGTTTCGTGGCGGATTCGCTCTTCGGCCCTTACGTGCCGCTGAACGGTTCCGGTCTGGTGCTGGGCAACCCCTCTTCCCAGCCATTTCAAACCTATTCACATTACGTGATGCCTAACGGCCTGGTGACTTCGTTCATCGACACCGTACCCACAAAGGAAAGCGACACCGGAATGAAGTTCCGGGTCGGCGGCACTGAAGCGCCGACAGTGGGCATCAAGGTGAAAGGGCTGCAGACTTTCGTGGTGGCCGAGTATGACTACGGTTACATTCCCCCGATGATTGATGTAACGCTGAAATAGTATTGAAGCTACACAGGGCCTTCAGGCACCGGGTTTGAACTCGATAACAAACTCGTTGTGGATATGATCGAGATATCCTCGCCTGACTCATTGCGACTTGATCGGGAGCCGCATTGAACAATGCGTAGCATCGACCCTTCGAAACTGGCTGCAAGGATGCAGCCAGTAACGGGGCTCCCCCCTAAGCGCAACGCTTATCTAACGATCAACCCTTCCCCTGTTCCCCAGCAACTCATCCAATGCATCCGCATTCTCGTCCGCCCACGCAGACAATACCGTCAACGGTTCAGCAAACCGCTAGCCCAGCGATGTAGCACGGATTCACAACCCCAGGTGAACGGCTCTTCGATGTGGCTGTAGCCTTTGTTTTATCCAGGCAGGAAAGGTTGTAGACGGGGCAGGATTATTCCGGGCATTAAAAAGCCGGCTTGTGGGCCAATGCTGTTCACTTAAGGAAGTCTGGAGGCCTGAGAAGTATCTGTGGCGAGGGAGCTTGCTCCCGCTGGACT